>DNFL01000022.1 GCA_003486945.1 Hyphomonas sp.
CAGGGACAGGCGATGATCAGCACCGAGACGGCCGCGATCAGGCCGTAAGAGAAGGCAGGCTCTGGACCGAACATCAGCCAGCCAAGAAAGGCGGCCACAGCGACCGCGATGACGGCAGGCACAAACCAGCCGGACACCTGGTCGGCGAGGCGCTGGATCGGCGCACGGCTGCGCTGGGCGTCGGCCACGAGATGTACGATCTGAGACAGCAGGGTCTCGCTGCCGACACGCTGCGCTTCGACGATGAGGCTGCCGGTCTGATTGACCGTTGCGCCAATCACCCGGTCGCCATCCGATTTGGTAACGGGCATGGACTCGCCTGTGACCATCGATTCATCGATGGACGAGCGTCCGTCGATCACGACGCCGTCGGCCGGTATCTTTTCCCCGGGCCGCACGCGCAGGCGGTCTCCGGCAAGAATGTCTTCGAGGGGAACGTCTTCTTCGGTACCGTCTGCCTTGATACGGCGGGCAGTCTTTGGCGCAAGATCAAGGAGTGCCCGGATGGCGCCGCCCGTCGCTTCGCGCGCCTGAAGTTCGAGCACCTGTCCAAGCAGAACCAGCGTGATGATGACCGCCGCGGCCTCGAAATAGACAGGTACGGTGCCATGTATCGAGCGCAATTCAGCCGGGAAAAGGCCGGGCGCAATAGCCGCGACCATGCTGTAGCCCCAGGCCGCGCCTGTTCCGAGCGCAATCAGCGAAAACATGTTGAGACTGCGATTCCGGACGGAGGCGACTCCCCTCGCAAAGAAGGGCCAGCCTGCCCAGAGCACGACGGGTGTCGCCAGAGCCATCTGGACCCAGGGATTGAGCGTGGGCGGAATGAACCGGTCGATTCCAAAGACATGGCCGCCCATCTCGATAACGAGCAGGGGCAAGGATAGGACCAGACCGACCACGAAGCGCCTCTTCATGTCGCGCAGTTCCGGATTGGGACCGTCGCTCGCGCTGGGAGTCATTGGCTCAAGGGCCATGCCGCAGATCGGACAATCGCCCGGGCCGTCTCGCACGATCTCCGGGTGCATGGGGCAGGTCCACTGGCTGCCCGCAGCCGCCGCTTTCTGAGCAGGCGCGCCATGCGAAGCATGTGAACAGGCAGCATGGTCCGTGTGGCCAGACATTTCCGAAGTGTCTGTGCCGGCGCCGTCTCCCTGTGCGGGATAGGCAGCGGGGTTGGCTTCGAACTTGACCTTGCAGCCTGCGCTGCAGAACACGATTTCGGCGCCGTCATGCACCAGGCGGTGCGGGCTGTCTGGCTTTGGCGTCATGCCGCATACGGGATCGCGCATGACTTTCGCGTCGGCGGATTCTTGGGTTTCGGAGATCGCCATTTCAGGCTCCTGTACCATCTATTTGATCCGAATTGACTATACCCCTATGTGGTTTATGTCAATTACCCCAGGGGGGTATAAATGGCTTTGCCGCGCGGGTCACCCGCCGCGCCGGAACGGTCTGATCAGCTGACCAACATATGACATCGGGTAGGAGAGCTCACCATCGATGCCGAGATCACCGGGAAAGAACCGGCGGTCTGCATCAAAGCGGGCTGTTCCCAGAAGATGATCCCAGAGTGTGGTGAACAGACCAAAGTTGACATTGCCCTCAGTCGAAGACTTGAGGTGATGAAACCTGTGAACGGGCGCAAGCGCGAGAAGACGGCGCATCGCGCCGATTTGCATGTCGGCATTGGAATGCTGAAGGAGAAGCTGGACGGCCACCGCGAAAGCCAGCAGCACGGCGATATCAAGCGGCATGCCCGCGAGAATGAGCGGCGCGGTCCCTGCCATCAGCTCGATTGCCTGATGGAAGGGATGCTTCATAAGGCCGTTGAAGCCGTACATCCGCGTCACGCTGTGATGCACGGCATGGAAACGCCAGAGAAATTTATTATGGTGGCTCGCCCAATGAATGAGCGTGATCCCTGCGTCGGCTATAAAAATTGCAAACAGCAACTGCGTCCAGAGCGGCCAGCTTTCAGGCCAGATTGAGGGAAAGGGTGTGAGGGCAGCCAAAAGCGGGATGAAAAGCACAGACATGGCAATCGAGCTTTCATTGACGAGGGCGTGAAGAACATCTCTCAATGTATCTCCCTTAGAATTGTTCCAGTCCTCCTGATACGGAATGAATCTTTCTACAATGAACGAGATCGCAATTGCCAGGATCAGTAGTGCAGCGAGAAATGCTTTGGGCGCGCCTGATTGAACAAGTGTAATTGCAGTGGCGTTCAAGCCAAGCAACATCAGGGGTGCGTAGGTCCATCTGGCGATAGATTTCAAAGTGTGCATCGTGGTTCCGTTTGTCTGCGAGCGGCGGGGGACGTTCGTCAGAGTGCAGCGTAACGGGGACCAATCAGCCGTCTTGAACGATTCAACAGTCCGGGCCGTGCGGGGCAATGCGGACTTGCAGGCCGGACAGGCCTGCGCCGGGGGCGACGCCGAACCAGCGCCTCATACGGCGCGTGAAATGGGGCTGATCCGAAAATCCGCCGGCGGCGGCCGCCTGAGCGAGGCTGGCATTGTCAGAAAGTGCGCGGGCCGCGTGTTGCAATTGCCGCCATTGCAGAACGTGGGAAATGGGCGCGCCGAATGTCGAATGCGCCATCTGACGCAGGCGGCTCGCCGATACACCCAAGGCCGCAGCAATCGATCGAGGCGTCGCGGAAGCGGATGCGGACTCAAGCAATCGCATCAGCGAGCGGTCCGGCTCAACGGCTGGCGCTTCGATTGCCAATTCACGAAGCCGGCCGGTCAGCACACCCGTACTGGCCAGCGCATCCAGCTCTGCTGACAGAAGCGGGTCTGCCAGGGCAAAGCCGCGCCTGTTGGCAGATCCCACAGGAACGGCCCTCGCGCGGTCGAAGTAAATGCTCCTCAGCTTGGTGCCGATCGGCCCGATGGCATGTTCATGACCAGACGGAATGATAGCGAATTGTCGTGCGGGGACCGTTTGGAGTCTGCTGCGGCATTCGATTTCGATTGGCCCGTCAATGCCGGCCGCCAGCTGGTGAGCGAGGTGGGTGTGGAGGGCGTTCGCACCCGCGACACCCTCCAGGATGGCCCAACCGCTTCCGATGGTGAGTGCGCCGCGCCAGCGCACTGCCTGCGTCAATGGCTTTCGTCCTCGGAGATCTTGGCCGACGACCAGTGAATGTGGACAATCTTCCAGTCGCCATCAGTCTGTTTGAGAACCATGGTTTCCATCAGACGGCTGTTTACGGGCTTTCCCCGAAACGTGCCGATCGACACAGCTTCGGTCATGACGGTTACCAGACCCGCGCCTTCGTAGACCCGCCGGTCGAGCACGGTTGTATCGACTGCCTTGGAGAATTCGATGTCGGCGTCCATGTGATGGGAGCGGTATTCTTCAAACGAGCGCTCGAGGCCGCCGCTTTCGGCGATCTGGACATCCGGGGCCAGCAGGCGCGTGAGGGTTGCCTTGTCACCGGCATCGAGCGCGGTGCCAAAGGCGGTCACGATCTCCACGGGCGATTTTTGCTCCGTTTCAGGATGGGATCCTTCATGCGCCAGCGCAGGGCTTGCAAGGGCGATCATTGCGGCGGTCGTCAGGCTGAACAGGATGGATTTCATGTGAGTCTCCTTACTCGGTTGGACCAGAAAGTGTGGTGGCGGCGGCAATCAGCACGAGGATCACCGCAAACAGGATGGCGTCGATCCGGAGCGTGGACCGGAGCGCGGCGCGTCCCTTCGCCGGATCGGAGATGAGCTGGCGGGTGACGAGCGTCATGTTGAGCGCGCCGAGGCCGAGGATCACTGTTGCCAGCATGAGCTTGGCGGCAAGGAGACGTCCGTATCCGGTGGCAAGAGCGGTCTCGAAGCCTCCATTTATCCGCCAGAAGAGATAGAGGCCGGAGGCGAAGAGAAGGGGGACAATCAGGCGGGCGATGCGGCTGAAGGCTTCGGTGCGGCCGAGAACCTCCGCATCCGTCGTCGTGGTTCTGGGCCAGAGCGTGGCGGGCGCACCCAACCAGAAACCGGCGATCAAAAGATGACCCAACACGATCCAGGGGGCAAATCCCGGCGACGCGAGCCCCGCGGTGTGCCCTGTCAACGCGAAGGCTGCACTGATACTTCCGGCAGCGAGAAGCGGCACGGCGCGATTTTTGAACCCCGCCGACATAGCCAGCAGGGCGGCGCCTGCGAACAGGGCAAGGGCGAGGCGTCCCCCGCCTGCCCAGGTCCACCCGAACTGTTCAAGGGAAAAGGCGGACGCCAGGCTGCCGCCCATCTGTGCGTTCAGGACGACAAGCCGCAGCGCCGCGGCGCTGCGGCTTGTCG
>DNFL01000048.1:0-5569 GCA_003486945.1 Hyphomonas sp.
GCGAAGCGGGCGGTGTTCTTTGGCGAGGTCGCGCTCTCCGGCGCGGTGCGGGCGGCGCCGCGGATGGATCAGCGGATGAAGGAGGCGGCGAGGCTGGGATTCCAGCAGGCTTTCGGGCCGGAGCACAGTCCGGCAGCAGACGGCGGCTTGACGCTCACCCCGATTGCGCGGCTTATCGCGCTGGTCGACCTCCTCGCGCCGGACGCAGCAAATGCTTGAAAACATTTCCGCTTTTGACGCCATCGCGCTCGGCGTGATCCTCATTTCGGCGATCATGGCCTTTGCCCGAGGCTTCCTGCGGGAACTGGCAACGCTGGGCGCCTTCATCGGCGCACTGGCAGCGGCCTATTACGCGCGGAAATTCTTCACCGAGCAGGTCGCAGGCCTGCTGCCGGAAGGCACCCATCCGCTGGCGCCGGACATCATTCTCGTCGTGACGGCCTTCCTGATCGTCTATGTGGTTGTCGCCTGGCTGGGGCAGAGCCTGTCCAAATCGATCATGACGAACGGCGATATCGGCCTGTTCGATCATATCGCTGGCCTCGTTTTCGGGGTGATCCGCGGCGGCATCGCGCTCGTGTTCTTCGCTGTGCTCCTGTCGGTGGGACTGGAGGATGACCGGGTTCCGCCCTTCATTCAGGACAGTTTCAGCTATCCGCTGCTCGCAAAAGCGGCAGATGCCGTCACCGGTGAAGCCCGGGCAGTCAGCCGGGACGCCAGCGCGACAAGTGCACCCCTGACGGGCGACTGACCTTGAAGCCCCGGCAGGGGCAGCTAGACTCGGGGGCGTTGGAGTTCGAGGAAAGCGTTGCCTGTGCCTGTCCGCCCTGATCCGCATACACGCCGGGGGTTTCTGCTGGCATCAGCCTCGGCGCTGATGGTCAGCGCGTGTGCGACACGGGTCACAAGAGACCCTGAACTGCCGGCACTGCCTGCAGGGCCGACCATCCAGAGCCTGCTGGCGGCGCAGGCCGTGCCGATCCGCAAGATTACGCCGGATGATCCCGGCGTGCGCGCGCTGGCCGCTGGCCTTGCCAGGGCGCAGGTGGCGGGCCTCGGCGAGGCAACGCACGGCTCGCATGAAGACGCGCTGCTGAAATCCATGCTGATCCAGGTGATGGTGGAAAAGCACGGGCTGCGCACCATCCTGGTGGAAGCCAACCGCGCCGGGGTGCAGCAGCTCAACGCCTATGCATCTGCCGCGCCGACCGGGCTGCTGGCGGTAGAGGCGGTGAAGCAGGCGCCGGTGTTCCGCATCCTGAAGACCGAAGTGATGGCCGACCTGCTGACCTGGCTGCGCGGGTGGAACGCGGTGAACGGTGACCAGCCGGTGCGGCTGGCCGGTGTCGATTGCCAGAACTCCAGCGTGGACGCGGCCGAAGCGCTGGACGCTCTAGCGAAGGTGGATTCCGGGGCGGCAGATGCGCTGGCAGGCGCGCTGGCGCCGGTGACGTCTGATGCGGCGAAAGCGCTGCGCCATGACCTGATGATCAAATCGCTGACGCATGCCGAACTGATGGCGGCGCATGCGGCCTGCCTGACGATGGAAGATGAACTCGCGCGGATCGGACTTGCGGAGGCAGCCTTCACAGCCCGCCTTGCTGGGCAAGGGTTGATCGCCTTCGAGTTCGAAACGGCCGATGGCGGGATTGCGGACGCCGGGGCGGATTACTGGAGCCGGCGGGACGGGTTCATGGCGGCGAACGCGCTGCATGTGCTGGGCGCGAAGCACGGCGTGTTCTGGGGGCACAACATGCATGTGCTTGCCGGTCGGCCGGGCGGCGATGCGGCTGGGTTTGTGCCCACCGGCGCGGTGCTGCGCGACAAGCTGGGCGGCGGCTATGCAGCGCTGACGCAGGAGTTTTCGAAGGCGAGCTTCCTGGCCTTGCCGGACAAGCCCGGTAATGGCGCGCAGGACGCGTTTGCTACCATCACCCGCACGGCGCGGCCCGGCACGATGAACGCGCTGCTGGCCTCTGCGAGCCGGGGCGCGGCCTGGTTTGATCTGGCGACGCTGCCGGAGAATGCGCTGACAGATGCATGGCGGGCGGAGTCCGTCGGGTTTGACTGGTACGGCGCGCGCGCGGCGGCAGAGCCCGCGGACACCGATATCCGCCACACACCGCCCGGCAGGATGCTGGATTTCATGGTTATCCACCCGCAGCTGACGCCTTCCAGAATGCTGTAACCAGCGCTGCAGGAAAGATGACGCTTATGACAGGAGCGGTCTTTCCCATCTGATCAAAGCGGCCTATATCCCGGCTCGGCAGCGGCGCCCCAGCGAGTCGGAACTTCCGATGGCCTATTTCGATCATGATGATGACAAACCTCGCGAAGAATGCGGGGTTTTTGGCGTTTATGGTAGCAAGGAAGCGAGCCTGCTCACAGCGCTCGGCCTGCACGCCTTGCAGCACCGGGGACAGGAAGCCTGCGGGATCGTCACGTATGACGGCAAGCGCTTCTCTTCCGAACGCCATATGGGCCTTGTCGGCGAGTATTTCGGCGGCGACCTGCGCCAGCGCCTGCCCGGCCATGCCGCCATCGGCCATAACCGCTATTCCACGCAGGGCCGCCCCGTGGCCCGCAACATCCAGCCGATCTTCGCTGACCTTGCGCTGGGCGGCTTTGCCGTCGCGCACAACGGCAACCTGACGAATGCGCGCCAGCTGCGCCAGGAACTGGTGAGAGACGGCGCCATCTTCCAGTCGACGATGGACACGGAAGTGATCCTCCATCTCGTCGCGCGCAGCCCGAAGAAACGGTTCGTGGACCGGTTGATCGACGCGATGCACCAGATTGAAGGCGGCTATGCCCTTGTTGGCCTGACCGGCAAGAAGCTGATCGGGGCGCGCGATCCGGTGGGCCTTCGCCCGTTGGTGCTGGGACGGATCGGTCCGGCCTATGTGCTTGCCTCGGAAACCTGCGCGCTGGACATCATCGGCGCGGAGTTCGTGCGCGAGATCGAGAACGGCGAAGTCGTCATCATCTCCGAGACCGGCATCGAGAGCTTCCGCGCCTTTGCGCCTCGCCCGCCGAGCCCGTGCGTGTTCGAATATGTCTACTTCGCGCGGCCGGACAGTTTCATCCAGGGTCGCTCCGTGTACGAAGTACGCCGCCGGATGGGCCATCAGCTCGCCGCGGAGACACCGGCAGATGCTGACGTGATCGTACCGGTGCCGGATTCCGGCGTGCCGGCTGCGCTCGGCTTTTCCGAAGCCTCCGGCATTCCGTTCCAGATGGGCATCATCCGCAACCACTATGTAGGGCGCACCTTCATCCAGCCGACACAGACCGGCCGGCAGACGGCGATCTCGAAGAAGCACAGCCCGAACCGCTCCATCCTCGAAGGCAAGCGCGTGATCCTCGTCGACGACTCCATCGTGCGCGGCAACACGTCGAAGAAGATCGTGCAGATGGTGCGCGAAGCAGGCGCGCGGGAAATCCATTTCCGCTCGGCCTCGCCGCCGATCCTCAACCCGGACTTCTATGGCATCGACATGGCCGGCAAGTCCGAGCTGTTCGCGGCGACCCATACGCATGAGGAGATGGTGAAGGAGCTGAAGGTCGAAAGCCTCGGCTTCCTCTCGGTGCCCGGCCTCTACAAGGCGATTGGCGAGCCGCTACGCAACAATATGGTGCCGCAGTTCGCCGACCACTGCTTCACCGGCGACTATCCGACCCCGCTGGTCGACTACCAGCAGGACCAGGCCGACAAGGAGCGCCAGCTCTCGCTGCTGGACGATGTCTGATCCGCGCGCTACACGGCGCGCATGACAACGTTATCCCGTCTTGTACTCGTAACCGGCGCTTCGCGCGGGATTGGCCGCGCGGTTGCGCTTGAACTGGCGCGTCAGGGCGATTTGGTGATCGCCATCGCCCGCTCGAAAGCGGCGCTGCAGAAGCTGGATGACGAGATCCGTGCGCTCGGCTCCGAGGCCCTTCTGGTGCCGATGGACCTGAAGGATACCAAGGGTATCGAGACGCTGGGCAAGGTGCTGGCGGAGAAGTTCGGGCGGCTGGACGGGTTTGTGGCCAATGCCGGACTGCTCGGCACGCTGGGGCCGCTGGAGAGCTGCGGGCCGCGCAGCTTCGAAGAAACCATCCAGGTAAACCTCACCGCCAACGCCCACCTGATCCGCGCGCTCGGGCCGCTGCTGCACCGCGCCGAAGCGCCGCGCGCCGTGTTTGTCACTTCCGGCGTCGTGCCGCGCCCGCGGGCGTTCTGGGGACCGTATCAGGCATCCAAGGCCGGCCTCGAAGCGCTGGTGAAAGCCTGGGCGGACGAGAACGAGAAGATGGCGCTGCGGGCCAACCTGTTTGATCCCGGCGCCGTGCGCACCGGCATGCGCGCCGAAGCCATGCCGGGTGAAGACCCGATGACGCTGCCCACGCCGGAAGCAGTGGCGCGCGAACTGGTGAAACTGGTTTCGCCGGCAGAGACGCGCACCGGCGAGCGGCTTGTGTTCCGCGACCTCGTCAAAAGCTGATTGCGGCCGGGGGGCCTTCCATGACGATCACGACCACCGAGATCTACCTGATCGCGATGCTGATCATCTTCACGGTGCCCTACCTCGTGTGGCGTCTCGGGAAGACGGAATACTACGCACCGCTCGTGGTGGTGCAGATCCTCTGCGGCATCCTGCTCGGCCCCGGCGTGCTCGGCGCAGCCTATCCGGCCTATTACGAATTCGTTTTCACGCCGGATGTCATCCGTATGCTGAACGGTATCGCCACATGGGCGGTGATGATCTTCGTGTGGATTGCGGGCATCGAGCTTGACCTGAAAGCGGCCTGGAAGAACCGCGGCGAAACCGGCACGACGGCCGGTCTGGCCCTGTTCACGCCGCTGCTGTTCGGGTGCGGCGCGGCGTTCATCCTGCTTCAGACCGGGCATGAATGGATGGGACCGGGAGCGGCCGAATGGCAGTTCATTCTCGGCGTCGGCATGGCCTGCGCGGTGACGGCGCTGCCGATCCTGGTGTTGTTTCTCGAGAAGCTCGAAATCCTGCGCAGCCCGCTCGGCCAGCGCATCCTGCGCTATGCGAGCCTTGACGATATCGCAATCTGGGGCGTGCTCGCCGCGATCCTGCTCGACTGGGAGCGGATTGGGCGGCAGGTGGTGTTCCTCGTGCTGTTCGCGGCAATTGCCTACGCCGTCCGTAAGCTGATGGTTCGTATTCCGCCGCGCGACCGCTGGTATGTCGGACTGATCTGGATGGCGTTTGCCGCACTCGTCTCCGACTGGGCGGGCCTGCACTATATGGTCGGCGCCTTCCTCGCCGGCGCGGTGCTCGACCGCGACACGTTCGACGAGGCGCAGATGGACCTGTTCCGCAACCATATCCTGCTCTCGATCATGCCCGTGTTTTTCCTCTCGACAGGGCTGCGCACACAGTGGGAAGCGGGCGGTGTGGCGGTGATCGGCGCGGCGGCGCTGCTGCTGGTCGCATCCGTGGCGGGCAAGCTCGCGGGCGTGAAGATCGCCGGCATGACGCTCGGCTGGAAGAAGGGCGACGCCTATCTGATCGGCTGGCTGCTCCAGACCAAGGCGCTGATCATGATCATCTTC
>DNFL01000048.1:5794-6144 GCA_003486945.1 Hyphomonas sp.
GCTGATCATGATCATCTTCGCCAATATCCTGCTCGACCGGCAGGTGATCACCAATGACGCCTTCACGGCCTGCCTGCTGATGGCGGCGGGCTCGACGATGCTGACGATTCCGATGGTGACGCCGACGCTGAAGAAACGCGCGGCGGAAGAAGCTTAGTCCACGCCCGCCAGCACCGCAGCCTCCGCCGCCTCCGCCATCGCGACCGCTGCGACCGTGCCGTGCGCGGGCACCGGGCTGCGGGCGATGCCGAGACAGGCGGCGTAGAAGCCTTCGTCGGCGGCGCCGAGCGGGGCCGGCAGGGCGGGCGGGGGGTCCACCTTTTCTCGACAAACGGGGGTGTTTTTCTCGC
>DNFL01000226.1 GCA_003486945.1 Hyphomonas sp.
AGTCTGCGGACTGTTTGTCAGAGCCTAGTGCTCCACTTTCCGCCAGATGCGCTTGTAGGAGAACCAGAGCAGGATCGCGAGAAGGCCGAGATAGACCATCGTCGCGAGGCCGACTTCCTTTCGCGCCTGCATCTTCGGATCACCGGCCCAGGCGAGGAACTGCGCCACGTCATAGGCCATCTGGCTGATCGTCGCTTCCGTGCCGTCAGAATATTCGACGCGTCCATCGGTCAGCTGCGGACCCATCGCGAGGAACCCGCCGGGCGGCGCATGGCGCGGATCGCCGCCATAGTTCGGTCGCGTATCGCCCGGCATGTAGGGGTTATAGTACTGCCCGGCCGGTTGCAGCAGGTAAGACGTCTGCTCAGGCTTGTATTTCCCGAGCTTGTCGAACTTCGACATGTCGATGACTGTCTCGTAGACCGTCTCGCCATCCACTTCGCTCACGCGGTCTTCATACAGCGAGAAGTCCGGATAGCCCGTCAGCAGGTTGTACACGTAGGACGCGCCGCCATGGCGCGCCTTGGTGATGACTGACAGGTCCGGCGGCAGGGCGCCGCCATTGGCCGCGCGGGCCGCCGCATCGTTCGCGAAGGGCGAGCGGAAACGGTCGGCCGGCGTTGCCGGGCGAAGTTCGAACTCACCGACATCGTTCGGCGTCGGGCTGACAATTTCGTTCTGCGCGGCGAGCGCTTTCACGAACGGGTTGTCGTTCGGGTTCGGATAGGCTGGATCGTAGAACGGGCCACCTTTTTCACCGAGGTTGCGATAGCTGAGCAGCTTCATGCCGTGGCAGCTGGAGCAGACCTCTTTGTAGACTTGGTAGCCGCGCTGGACGGAGGCCTGGTCATACTTGCCCGTGATGCCCTCGAACGGCCATCCGGCTTCGGGACCGTCAGCGTGCTTGGCGCCGCCGGCGGCATGTGCAAGGCCGGTAAATGCAAGGGCCGTGAGGCCGGCTGCGAGGATGCGGAAGGTTTTCATCGTCTCTCTCCCCACCCGGATTATTCAGCCGGAACGGCGTTGCCGGACTGGGCCTTCTTGGCCTTCAGTACGGATTTGTGGATCGACTCCGGCAGCGGCTTCGTCTTCTCGCCGAGGCCAATGACGAACAGCATCGCGAAGAAGCCGAAGTACATGACCGTCAGGATCAGCGACAGGTGCCGGAAGGCAAAGGCAGGGGCCGGGCGAACCTCGAGCGAGGGCGCCGCAGCGGCCGGCAGCGAGGCCATGAAGGCTTTCGCGGCATCATAGGCTTCGTGGCCACCGACATAGCTGCTGGAAGCCGGAGCCCCATCGACCGTGTAGTTCACGACCAGCGAAGGCTCTCCCTGCAGTGCCGGGATCACCGGATCATCCGGGTTTGCCGCACCGCACCAGCCGAGCAGGAGGCAGACCGCGACAAAGCCGAAGAAGAACTGGCGGGCCACCGGGCGGTAGCGCATCGAACGCACTTTCGACGTATCGAACCAGGGCAGCACGAACAGCACCGCGATGGAGGCAAACATGAAGATCACGCCCAGCAGTTTCGCATCGATCGGGCCAAGGTCGAAGGTGATGGCGCGCAGAATGGCGTAGAACGGCAACAGGTACCATTCCGGCACGATATGCGCGGGCGTCACAAGCGGGTTGGCTTCGACATAGTTGTCAGCATGGCCGAGCACGTCCGGTGCGTAGAACACGAACACGGCGAACATGATCAGGAACACGACGATGCCGAACGCATCCTTGACCGTGTAATACGGGTGGAAGGGCACAGTGTCCTTCTCGATATCCTGAACCTCGACGCCGGTCGGGTTGGTATTGCCCGGAACGTGCAGTGCCCAGATGTGAAGGATCACGGCGCCGGCAATGGCGAAGGGCAGGAGATAGTGCAGCGAGAAGAAGCGCTGGAGCGTCTGGTTGCCGATCGACGGGCCGCCCATCAGCCATGTCTGCAGGCTCTCTCCGACCAGCGGGATCGCGCCGAACAGGCCCGTGATCACGTTCGAGCCGTGATACGACATCTGGCCCCACGGCAGCATATAGCCGAGGAAAGCTGTCGCCATCATTAGGAGGTAGATCACGCAGCCGATGATCCACAGCACTTCGCGGGGCGCCTTGTAGGACCCGTAATACAGGCCGCGGAACATGTGCAGGTAGACGGCGAGGAAGAACATCGAGGCGCCGTTGGAGTGGATGTAGCGCAGGAGCCAGCCAAACGGCACGTCGCGCATGATGCGCTCCACCGAGGCAAAGGCGCCGTCGACGCTGGCCTCGTAGTGCATCGCCAGGATGACGCCGGTGATGATCTGCACCGCAAGGCAGACTGCGAGGACGCCGCCGAAGATATACCAGTAGTTCAGGTTCTTCGGCGTCGGGAAGGTGATCATCGTGTCATTCGCGAAGCGAATGATCGGAAGACGCTTGTCGAGCCAGCGCTCGAAGGCCGAATTCGGCGTGTAGGTGGATTCATGTCCGCTCATCTAAAGGGATCCTTCTCAGAGGGAGATGTTGACGACTGAGTCAGAGACCCAGCGATAGTTGGGAACGGGCAGGTTCGCCGGCGCAGGACCCTTCCGGATACGGCCGGACGTGTCGTAGTGCGAGCCATGGCAGGGGCAGTACCAGCCGCCGAAATCGCCGGTATTTCCCTGGGCAGGGCCAACCGGGACGCAGCCGAGGTGGGTGCAAGAGCCCGACGTGATCAGGATCGCTTTGTTGAAGCTGCCATCGGCTTTGGGGCGCAGGCGCTCTGCATCGGTTTCCGGATCCGGCAGGATCGAGGTGTTGACCGATTCGGCGGCGGAGATTTCAGCCTCGGTGCGGTGGCGGATGAAGAACGGCTTGCCGCCGATCAGCACGCGGATCTCGCCGCCCAGCGGGACTTTCGAGACATCCACGTCCAGTGCGGAGGCGGCCTTGGTGTCCGCAGCCGGGTTCCACTGGTCGATTGCGGCCCAGGCGAACATGGCGGCGCCGCCAAGCGCGACCGAGCCGGTAGCGATGTGAATGAAGTTGCGGCGGTCGTCGTCGACCGATTCGGTATGATGAGTGGTCTCAGCGGTCACGCGTGACTCCGTCCCTGATAACGAGGCGATTAGCGCCCGTCTTTACTAGAGCTGTCCTGCCCGCACATTGCGGCAAGTAGGCGCGGGCGCGGCGATTCTGCACGCGCGTCAGGCCCCCTGGGTCCAGCGCGTTAGCGCGCTCTGAAGATTGTGACAACAGGGCACTTGCGACCAACCCTTCCCCCGGTCCACTTTCCGGCCATGACAAAGACCGCCCCTCCTGCCCTGTCCGATGCACAGAAGACCCGTGCCAGCACGTGGTTTCGCGCCCTCCAGGAAGACATCTGCGCCCGTTTCGAAGCCATCGAAGCGGCTGCAACCCCGCCGCTCTACAAGGGTGAGGCCGGCCGGTTCGAACTGACCGAGTGGAAACGCGGTGACGGCACCGAAGACCTTGGCGGCGGCCGGATGGGCATGATGCGGGGCAAGGTGTTCGAAAAGGTCGGGGTGCACTTCTCGATGGTGCACGGCACCTTCTCCGAAGCATTCGCGGCGCAGATCCCCGGCGCCGACAAGTCCGGCGGCCGGTTCTGGGCAAGCGGCATCTCGCTGATCGCCCACCCCCGCAACCCGCGTGTGCCGGCCGCGCACATGAACACGCGGATGCTTGTCACCAGCGAAGCCTGGTTCGGCGGCGGAGGGGACCTCAACCCGCTGCTTGACTACCAACGCCGCGAAGACTTCCCCGACACTGCAGATTTCCACGCCGCCATGAAGGCTGCCTGTGACACACATGCGGGCGCCGACTACGCCCACATGAAGGAGACCTGCGACACCTATTTCCATCTCGCCCACAGGAACGAGCCGCGCGGCACCGGTGGCATTTTCTATGACCGCTTCAATACGGGCGACTGGGACAAGGACTTCGCCTTCACCCAGGAAGTCGGCCGCCAGTTCGCAGACATCTATCCCGCGCTGGTGCGCCGCCGGATGAACGAGCCATGGAGCGAAGCCGAGCGCGAGGAACAGCTGATCCGGCGCGGACGCTATGTCGAATACAACCTGCTCTACGACCGGGGCACCACCTTCGGTCTGAAGACTGGCGGCAATGTCGAGAGCATCCTCTCGAGCATGCCCCCGGTGGTGAAATGGCCCTGAGACCGGTCCAGAAACTGTTTACACGGGGCGTGTGGCCGGGGGGGGGGTTTCAGGACGCTTTCGGTTCAGAATTTTCGCGGAGCCACACTGCATAACTCTGTTCATCCCACTCACCGGCGGCGAGAAGCAGGACGCAGGCAATCACGTCCTCGTCCGTCGCTGTCAGCGACCAGCCGTTCGCATTGAGGAAAAGTTCCGAGAGGATGAAGCCCGTTCGTTTGTTCCCGTCCACGAAGGGATGGTTCTTCACAACACCTGCCGCATAAAGCGCAGCAAGGTCGAAAATATCTTCGACACCATAGGCGAAAGCGTTCAGCGGC
>DNFL01000296.1 GCA_003486945.1 Hyphomonas sp.
ATTTCATCGCGCTGCGCCTTGGTCAGATGTGGTTCGCGGTCGAGCATCGCCTTTCCGGCTGCGCGGCGCGCGCTTTCCGGCAGTTCCGGTAGATGCTGCAGCAGGCTGTGGATCAGCCGTCCCCGGCGCAGCCGCGCCTCCCGTTTAGGATCAAACGGCGCGACGACTTTCGTCTTTGGGCCGAGCAGGCTGGTCGGCGCCATCAGTTTACGCGCATCATCATCCGCAGCGACCACCTTTCGCGCCCATTCAGGCAACTTGGGCCGCTCACCCGCCGAGCCGGCTTCCGTCACTTCTGCGACCACTGGTGCACCGAAGCGCAGCCGTTCAGCGTCATCCGCCTCCGCGCCAAGCACACCCATCGCATTCCGGCAGAGCGCATACCATGAGTTCGCATCATATCCGGCTGCGCCTACCTTGGTGCCACCATACCAGTGGCCCGCGATCAGCAGATGGTCCTGCGCGCGCGTCAGCGCGACATATAAAAGCCTGCGATGCTCTTCATGTGCCTTCGCCTGAGCAATCGCCCGGGCAACCTCAGACGCCGGAGTGTCAGTATCCTGACGCGGAGCCCAGATCATCGCGTCACCGATTTTCAGAACATCGACTGTATCCAGCTTCGGCTTTGCTGTTGTGTCTGGCAGAATGACGATGGGCGATTGCAGGCCTTTGGCGCCGTGCACGGTCATCACCCGCACTTCGCCGCCGGCTTCTGCGAGGTCGCGCTTGATTTCCACAGGCGTCGCTTCCAGCCCCGCAACGAATGCCTGCATCGAAGAGGGACCCGCCGCATCATGCGCCAGCGCCTGCGCGAGCAAAGCCTCCACCGGATCACGCGCCGGCGCGCCCAGGCGCGCATTGATCATCTCCCACCCGGTCGCGCCATCCACGCGCGGCTGATCCAGCACAGAAGACAGGAACTCAAAAGGCGGCAGGTGCGCGCGCTGTGCCAGCATACTGAGGAACAGCGACACACGCGCAACTTCCGGATCGTCGCTGGCCTGTATGCGTGACCACAGGCTTTCATCGGGCGCGCGCCCCGATGCCAGTTCGAACAAATACCGGTCATCGTCCACCAGTCCGGCAAACGGTCCGCGAAGGATTTCCGCCAATACTAGATCGCGCGATGGCAACAGCGCAAACCGCATCAGGTTCAGGCAATCCTGCACGCCAATGTAGTCCGCAAGTCGCAGACGGTCAGCGCCGGCCACCGGAATGCCGCGCGCTTTCATCGCATTGATCAGCGCCTCAAACAGTCCGCCGCGGCGCTCTCGCACGAGGATGAGGATATCACCCGCTGCTGCCGGCCTTCGTTTCCCGTCCTTGTCCCAGACCGCCGCGCCGCCGGAGATCATGTCTTTCACGCGGTCTGCGACGGCCTGCGCAACCTTTACCTTGGGCGACGTGACCCGCAGCGCGTCCACCGGCCTGTCCCAGGCATCCGCTTCCGGTTCCGGGTCCTTCGCGGCCACGGGCCAAAGCTCAACCCAACCCGGCTCGTTCCATCGTTTCGCCGTATGCTCGGTGATTTCCGCCGTGGACGGACGATCCGACCCAGGAGGCACATCAATCGGCGGCGCCGCGTTCCAGACCGTATCAACATAAGTGAGAATTTCCGGGCTGGACCTGAATGACATTTTCATGTCGGCATGAGCGACGGTTGCATCGCGCGAGGTCAGTGCCTGGGTTTCTTCCAGAAACTTCGCCGGGTCAGCGCCCTGAAAGGAATAGATTGACTGCTTCTCATCGCCCACGATGAACAGCGTTCGCGGGTCTTGCAATCGCTCGCGCCCCGCTCCAGACGTGAACTCATGCGTGAGGGCGCGGATCAGTTCCCATTGATTTGGGCTTGTGTCCTGCGCCTCGTCAAGCAACACATGGCTTAGTCCGCCGTCCAGCTTGTAGAGCACCCAGCTCGACATTCCATCCGTCGACAGAAGGTCTCGCGTCCTTTCGATGAGGTCGTCAAAGTCCAGCGCGGCGCGTCGGTCCTTCTCCGATGAATAGGCTTGTAGAGCGGGCGCTCCCACCCGGAACAAGGCCGCCGTCCGCGCAAATGCCTGCGCACGTTTCAGGTCGCCCAACACTCGCTGGATGCGTTGCACTTCGCTGCCTTGCGGAACTTCCATGGAAAAGAGGTCGTCCAGCCCGGGTCCTGCCGCCGACGCTCCCTTGGTGTAGGCGTTCTTTTTCCGCAGCTCTCCGTCGGTCGTGAAGAACACAGATGCATAAGTCTCCAGCGCTTCGGCTGAGCTCCGCGCTTCGAGTACCGCTAAAAGGTTGTCCGCCAGCTTCGCGTCTGTAGGCTTCCCAGTGTACAGGGCGCCGATGGCTTGCCGTATCCGCGCCGAGGGAAGATCGCGCCCCATCGCATTGGCAATCAGTTCATCGGGACCTTCCGTTGGCGGATTGATCGAACGCTGCAGAGCCGCTTCAATTGCCGCCGCATCATTGTCCCAGGCCGCGCAGAATGCTCGCGCCGCTGCGCCCGCAGCCCGCAACGCATCCAGCGCGGTAGATGCGCCCTCATTCCCCGCTTCGCGTGCGATCATTGCCAACGCGTCTGGGCACTCCCTGGCGGCGGCTAGAATCGCGCGTCGCTTCGCCTCGGTCCAAATTTCCCGAGCATCTTCTTCTTCCAGCTCGACAAATCCCGGCACCACACCAGCTTCGAGAGGAAAGCGCCGCAGG
>DNFL01000188.1 GCA_003486945.1 Hyphomonas sp.
GGCGAGCGTGAGACCGAGGTCGGAGCCGGGCTGGTTCTGGCTGCGCGCATCATCAAGGCGGGAGAAGGGGCGGAAGGCTTCCTCCTGCCGCTCGGGCGGGATGCCGGGGCCGTCATCATCGACCACGACTTCCGCCCAGTGTGGACCGTCGACCAGCAGGATGCGGGCATTGGTGGCATACTTGACGGCGTTGGAGACGAGATTGGCGACCGCGCGCTTGATGGCGAGTGGCCTGCCTGTGACGAGCATCCGGTCTGCGCCCACAACGGGGACCTGCGGGCTGGACCCGGCGGCAACTTCGCGCACCACCTGCGCAAGATCGAACAGCGTGCGCTCATCGCCTTCTTCGCCGCGTGCGAAGGCGAGGTATTCGTCAAGCATCATCGCCATGTCGTCGAGATCGGCTTTCGCAGCGCGGATGTCGTCGGTCTCTTCCATCATCGCGAAAGCGAGCTTCAGGCGGGTCAGCGGGGTGCGCAGGTCGTGGCTGACGCCGGCGAGCATGGCGGTGCGCTGGCCGGCGAAGGCGGTGAGGCGTTCTTTCATGCCGATGATGGCGCGGGCCGCGTCGCGCACTTCGCTGGCGCCGGAGGGGCGGAAGTCCGGCAGGTCCTGACCGCGGCCGAAGGCACGCGCCGCTTCCGACAGGCGCAGGATGGAGCGCACCTGCTGGTTCAGGAATCCGACCGCGAGGATGACCATCAGCAGCGAGAAGGCGATGACCCAGACGATGAAGATGTGCGAGTTGATCATGAAGGCACGCTTGCGGTCCATGATGATCTCGCCTGTTCCGTCTGCGGACGTAAATCGGATGTGCAGGCGGGAATTGTCGCGCTCGACACCGGCAAAGACCGGCGCGCCGAGGCGGCCTTCAAGCTCTGACAGCAAAGTTGCGGCATAGGGGTAGTCGTGCTTCAGCGCGGATTCCGGAATTGCGTTGCCGGAAAGCTCGCAGATAAAATAGGTCTCCAGCTGCAGCTGGATGCGCGTGTGGTCTCCATCCGTATAGTCGGGATTGAGGCAGGCGGCCTGGATGAGGCTGGCATCGCGGGCAATCGCCTGGGCGAGCTTGCGGTTCACTTCGGCGACATGGCTTGAATAGTAGTACCAGGTCATCAGCGATACGATCAGCAGCACCGGCACCAGGATGATGAGCAGGCTGCGGGCGTAGAGCCCGCGCGGCGTGATGTCCCGGAGGCGCAGCATCGGCATCTCAGTCCGGCATCAGGCGGTAGCCGATGCCCCGCACGGTCTGGATGTGGATTGGCTCCTTGGGGTTAGGCTCGATCTTCCGGCGCAGGCGCGTGACCTGGACGTCCACGGAACGTTCGAGGCCGGCGGAGGTGAGCACGGCGAGGTCTTCGCGGCTGACCGGCTCTCCGGCATTGCGCGCGAGGATGGTGAGCAACTGCAGTTCAGCATCGGTGAGGCGGATGCGCTGGTCGCCGGATTTCAGTTCGCCGCGCTCGGCATTGAAGACGAGGCCGGACATTTCGATCTCATCCGGCGCCGGAGCGGATTTCTGCGAGCGGCGCAGGATCGCCTCGCAGCGCAGCACCAGCTCCTCGGGCTCATAGGGCTTGGCGAGATAGTCATCGGCGCCGAGGCGCAGGCCTTCGATCCGGTCGCTGGTCTGGCCGCGCGCAGTCAACAGGATTACCGGCGTTTCGCGGGCCGGGCCCTTGCGGATGCCGGAGAGCAGGGAGAAGCCATCCTCGCCGGGCATCATCACATCCAAGATGGCAAGGTCGAACGCCATGTTTTCCATCAGGCGGCGGGCAGTGGCCGCGTCCGGCGCGGCGCTGACGCGGAAGCCCTTCATGGTAAGGAAGCGCTTGGTCAGGTCGCGGATACGGTCGTCATCATCGACCATCAGGATATGGGCGGGTTCCTTGACCATGGCGCTACCGGACCAGCGCTTCGAGCAGGCTGCGGGCACCGGCGACCGCTTCCGGTCCGCTTGCCCGGAAGGCGAGGCGCAGGCGTTCGCGCACCTCGATGGCGATGGGCGTGGTCAGGGTCGTGCCGGCGTCCGAGAGGCTGAGCTTGCGGCGGCGGGCATCGCCGGTTTCGCGGGCCCGCTCGATCAGGCCGCGCTCGTCGAGCTTGCCGATCAGGCGCGCAAAGGTGGGCACAGTCATGCCGAGCGCGGAGCGCAGCTGGCTGACCGTCTGGCCGGGGCGGTAGCGCACGGCCATGAGAATTTGCAGCTCTGGCTTGCTCAGGCCCGCCTTCTTGCGGGCGCTCTCAGCCGCCCGTGACAGCGCTGCAGCCCCGGAAATCAGCAGTCCGGCACTCCGGTCCAGTTCCTGATCGGTCAGGAAAAGGCGGGGATCGAAAGGACGGTTCAGGTTGACGGGCGCGGCCATAAGGCGGAAATGAGCCTGATTACGCAGAAAGTTCAAGCGAGGAGCGTTCCCATGGCTGCCATCCCCTATGATGACCGTGACGGCTACATCTGGATGGACGGGCAGTTTGTACCCTGGCGCGACACCAAGGTGCATGTGCTGACCCATGCCCTGCACTACGCTTCGGCCGTGTTCGAAGGTGAACGCGCCTATGGCGGACAGATCTTCCGTTCGCTGGACCATTCCAAGCGCCTGCACCGGTCTGCCGGCATCATGGGCTTCGACATCCCGTTCAGCGTGGCGGAGATCGAGAAGGCGAAGCAGGAAGCGCTGGCCAAGTCAGGCCTCGACAGCGCCTATGTGCGCGCGATTGCCTGGCGCGGGTCGGAGATGATGGGCGTCTCGGCCCAGAACAACACCATCCACCTTGCCATTGCGGTCTGGCATTGGGGCGACTACTTCGCCGACAAGATGAAGGGCATCCGCATGACGCATGCCCAATGGCGCCGCCCGGCGCCGGACACGGCGCCCTGCGAAGCGAAGGCGGCGGGCCTCTACATGATCTGCACCCTCTCCAAGCACGCCGCCGAGAAGGCGGGCTACCAGGACGCGCTGATGCTCGACTGGCGCGGGCAGGTGGCTGAGGCTACCGGCGCAAACATCTTCTTCGTGCGCGACGGCGCGCTGCATACCCCGACGCCGGACTGTTTCCTCAACGGCCTGACGCGGCAGACGACGATTGCGCTAGCCAAGGCACGCCAGATCGAAGTGATCGAACGGGCGATCTTCCCGAACGAGCTGTCGACCTTCACTGAATGCTTCATCACGGGCTCGGCGGCGGAGATCACCCCAGTCGCCGAAATCGGCGAGCATCGCTACAAGCCGGGCAATATCACGCTGTCGCTGGCAGAAGACTACACAGCGCTCTGCAACGGGAAGCTGGAGCTGGCGCTTTAGGGTTACCCCTGTCGCCGTTTGCGGCATCAGCGTATGATTTGACCTCTTGGACTGCCATGGAGGTCGCATGATCATCGAAGCTGTCGTCAGCCTGTTCACGGGTGCTCTGCGCCGGGGTGGGAATCCTGAAAAGGCGGAAGGCGCATTGGCCGCCTTCCGTTCCCGCCAGCCGCTGGTGCCGGATGCCAATGCCAAAATCGACGCGGCGACTTCGCGCGGCGACCGGCTTGCCGACGAGATTGCGCGCGTCGGCGGGTCATGGACATTCATCGGCGGCTTCCTCGCCTTTCTCGCCGTCTGGGTGCTGGCCAACGCGTTGTTACTCAGCGGTCCGGACCGGTTTGATCCCTATCCCTTCATCTTCCTCAACCTCGTTCTATCGATGCTGGCAGCCATCCAGGCGCCGATCATCATGATGAGCCAGAACCGGCAGGCGGCAAAGGACAGGGTTGTGTCGCATACGGACTATGAGGTGAACCTCAAGGCGGAGCTGGAAATCCTGGCGCTGCACGAGAAAATCGACCGGCTGGAGGCACAGCAGCAACAAGTGCTCGCCCACCTTTCGGTGATGGCCGGTGGAAAAGGCGTACCGGGTTAGGTAAGGATGTCGCTCGCCGGGACCCTGGCTTCGCGGCGGCTGATGAAGTGGGTCTCGAAGGCGACGACGAGGCAGGCGGCGATGATGATCGCCGCGCCGGCCCAGACACGCCAGCCCGGGATTTCCTGGAAGAAGGCATAGCCGAGCAAGGCCGACCAGATGAGGCCGGTATATTCGAATGGCGCAAGTGTCTGCGCCTTCGCGCGGCCATAGGCGAGCGTCATCAGCCACCAGATGCCAATGCCCAGGAAGGCGACAGCAATCATCGGTCCCCAGGATTCCGTGCGCGGCAGGGGATCGGTGAACAGGACGAGGAATGGCAGCAGGAAGAGGGCAGGGAAGACGTTCATGAAAGTCACCAGCGTCAGGCTGTCTTCCTCCTTCGTCCGCAGGCGGAGGAGCACGATATTGAGGGCGTAGAGCACGGCCGAGCCGAGGACGGCGGCGGTGCCGTAAAGGCGGTTGCCGTCCACCGGAGCGCCGCTTGTGTTTGCAGTGGCTGCAAGCGCGGCGCCGCAGAAACCGATGAGGGAGGCGCCGACCGTGACCTTGCTGATCTTCTCGCCGAGGATGACCCGGGCGATCGGCGCAATCATCAGCGCGGCGGTGAAGCCGAGGACGACGGCTTCGGCGAGCGCGATCTGCGTCAGCGAATAGAAGAAGGCGAAGGCCGAGATGACCTGCGCCAGTGACCGTGCTGCGTGAAAACGGATGGCGGGCATGCCGGGCATTGGCCGGCGGCTGGCAAGGAACATGCCCACCATGATGACCGCACCGAGAATGTAGCGCCAGGACGTGGCCGTCAGCACGCTGTTGCCAGTGAGCATGACGTGTTTCATCACAGCGTCGACACCGCATCCGAAGATGACGCCGAAGCAGACAAGCAGAATCGGGTGGGGCAGGCGCATGGCTGCGGAGGGATGGCGCCGCGGCGCAGCCGAGG
>DNFL01000224.1 GCA_003486945.1 Hyphomonas sp.
CGCCTCGACCTTCAGGAAGGGCGCATTCGCCAGCCGCGCCAGCCGGCGGGAAACTTCCGTCTTGCCCACCCCGGTCGGCCCGATCATCAGGATATTCTTCGGCGTGATCTCCCCGCGCAGGTTCTCCGGTGCCTGCTTGCGCCGCCACCGGTTGCGCAGGGCGATGGCAACGGCGCGCTTGGCGGCGTTCTGTCCGACAATGTGGCGGTCAAGCTCGGCAACGATTTCGCGGGGAGTAAGCTGGGTCATGAATACACTTCGGTAGGCTTCAGATTGATATGGAAGAGTCCATAAAAAGGGGCGCTCTACACGCCGACCTATGGACGGTTTCTGGACTGGTCAGGCGTGGGTTTCGGGCGGGAAAATCCGGCCGGCAAGGCCCTCCTTCGGCAGCCGCTTCAGCACCCACCGCCGCGCCGAATGCCACCCGCCGCCCAGCGCGATAATGCCCGCGCCGAGGAGGAGCGCGGTCGCGATGAAAGTCGTCGAACCGCCTCCGCCGACAGCATCAACCACCTGTCCGAGCGCCAGCCAGAAGCTCAGAAGGCTCGACACCACCAGCGCCCGCCGGTTCAGCGCCAGCGACAGCAGGCCAAGCCCCGCAAGGCAGGCCAGCAGCACCATTGCTTCCAGCGTCGAAGGCGTCGCTCCGGGCGAACCCATCACTACTCCGCGCAGCCCCAGAATAATCTGCGGCGCCGCCGCCACATGCAGCCAGAACGCATTGTCCGACAGCCGCGTGATCCGCCCGGGATCCTGCTGGTCGAACCAGATGGCCGCGGCCAGCGTGGCGAAACCGATGATCACTGACAGGAGGCCGCCGAGCACCAGGCCGGTATCGCCGAAAATGCCAGTGAAGGTGTAAGCCGTGGCCGCTGCCGAAACAGCGATCAGGAACATGCAGAAGGGAAGGCGGAATCGCCACCAGGCGAGGAAGGCCGCTGCCCCGCAGCCGAGGAACGTGCCGACGCCGGTATTGCCTAACGTGTCCCATGCCTGCGTCAGGCTGGTGACCGTCTTGGCATTCATGCCCGTCAGGCCGCTGGCGATCATGCCGATAGAAAGGCCGGAATACAGGGTGAAAACCGAGATCGCTGCCATGGTCGGCAGCAGCATCCGGCGGCGGCGCCCGAAATACTCGGCCAGGAGCCACATCACCGCGGCGACGGGCATCAGGATGATGGCGCCGAAAGCCCCGGCATTGCCGCCTGTCACCATCGACCAGAATTGCGGGCCGAAGAACAGGCTGGTCACCGCCGTCAGGCCCATCGCGAGGATGACGATGCCAATGGTGATGAAGATGTCGTTGAAATTGTTGAGGAAGCGCAGGTTCTCACCCTGATCGGGCGCGACCTGCGCAACCGGATCGGCGCGCTTGGTCAGGAAGGCTTCCAGCCGGCTTGCCTGATCCCGGGTGATGATCCCGGCATCGACCGCGGCGCGAAGGTCAGTCCGGTCAAACATCCAGGCTTTCCAGCGTGAAGTGGGCGTTGGTGTAAACGCAGATGTCGGCGGCAATCTGCATGGCCTTGCGGCCAATCACTTCCGCGTCCTGCTCGTATTCGTAGAGGCCCCGGGCCGCCGCGAGCGCGAAGTTGCCGCCGGAACCGATGGCGACGACATTGTGCTCGGGCTCCAGCACATCACCGGCGCCGGTGATGACGAGAGTGCTCGTCTTGTCAGCGACGATCAGCAGCGCTTCAAGCTTCTGCAGGTAGCGTTCGGTGCGCCAGTCCTTGGCAAGTTCCACCGCGGCGCGCTGCAGCTGGTCGGGGAATCGTTCCAGCTTCTGCTCCAGCCGCTCGAACAGGGTGAAGGCATCGGCCGTGGCCCCTGCGAATCCGGCGAGGATCTTGCCGTCTGCGATGCGGCGCACCTTGCGGGCATTGCCCTTCATGATGGTCGGCCCCATCGAGACCTGTCCATCCGAGAGCATCACGATCTTGCGGCCTTTGCGCACGGCCAGCACCGTGGTGCCATGCCAGGGAAGGCCGGAATTTTCCTGTGTTGTCATGGCCGTTTAAGTGGCCGGTTTGCCACGCCCGCGCAAGGGACTGTGGGCAAAAGCGGAAATGTGACAGTCTTGTCACGCAACTGTCACACAGCGGTTCTAAGGGGTCACCGTAAGCCGCCACAGGGATCACCATGCTGCAACAGCTCGGCCAACTGCCCATGGGCTGGCTGCTGATCGCGCTGATCGCAGTCTTCGGGTCATCTGCCTTCTTCCTGGGACGTGTGCGCGCTGAAAAGCTGCTGCTGGCTGGCGCCCGGCGCATGCATTCGCGGCCCAACTATCACGGCTACTTCGTGGCCATGTGGGCAACCGTTCCCATCGTCCTCATCGCCATTGCCTACGGCGTCTTCTCCGAATCGATGACGCGAACCCAGCTTATCGGTGAGCTGCCTTCGCAATTCGGCCTGTTGTCCGAAGCCGAACTTCACTCCTACATCGATGCCGTGCGCATGGCAGCCGGCGGCGCTGCGAGCACAGGCGCAGACCGCGTCTTTACCGCGGTGACGAACCGCTACCTCGAAATTCGCGGCATGCTGAACGCTGGAACGTTGGCCGTCCTCGGCCTTCTGGCCGCGACCGGTACTGTCTGGGCGCGTGGGCGCCTCAAGTCTGATTTCCGCGCCCGCAGCTTTGTCGAGCGCGGCATGGAAATGGTGCTGTTCCTCTGCGCCGGTGTCGCCATCGCCACGACGGCTGGCATTGTGCTATCGCTGCTGTGGGAAAGCCTGCAATTCTTCCGCGTCGTTTCAGCCTGGGACTTCCTGACGGGCACGCGCTGGAACGCACAGACAGAAGCCGAATTCGGTGCGTTGCCGCTGTTCTTCGGCACGTTCATGATCGCGCTGATCGCCATGGTCGTGGCCGCGCCGATCGGCCTCTTTTCGGCGATCTTCCTCTCGGAATATGCTTCGCCCAAGGCGCGCGCCTGGATCAAGCCGATCCTCGAAATCCTCGCCGGCATCCCGACAGTTGTTTACGGCTTCTTCGCGCTGCTGGTCGTCGCGCCTGGCATTCGCCAGCTTGCCATCTGGTTCAACGAAGGCGTGATCCGCATGGGTCTCGCCTCAGAACCTATCCTCGCTGCACAGCCGACGAGCGCGCTGGCCGCGGGTCTCGTGATGGGCATCATGGTGATCCCGTTCGTTTCTTCGCTGTCGGATGACGTCATCAATGCCGTCCCTCAAACGCTGCGCGACGCGGCCTACGCACTCGGCGCAACGAAATCGGAGACGGTCAAACAGGTTGTCGTGCCTGCCGCCTTGCCGGGCATTATTGCGGCGCTGCTGCTGGCCGTGTCGCGGGCCATCGGCGAGACGATGATCGTCGTGATGGCAGCGGGTAAAAGCGCGCGCATCTCGATGGATCCGACATCAGACCTGACAACGATCACCGTGCAGATCGTCTCGCTGATGACCGGCGAGACGGGCTTCGACGATCCGAAAACGCTGTCTGCATTCGCTCTCGGCCTTGTGCTGTTTGCCGTAACGCTCCTGTTCAACATCGTCGCCCTGCGGGTCGTGAAGAAATACCGGGAAAAGTATGACTGACACGGCCCGCACCTTGACCAGCCCGGAAGCTGTGAAACGCCTGAAGAAGCGCCGCGGCGCGGACGTGCGTTTCCGCTGGTACGGCCTTGGCGCCATCCTGATCGCGCTCGGTGCGCTCGCGGTGCTGGTGTTTTCCATCGGCACGCAGGGTGTGTCGGCGGCGACCTATCACGTCGTGAAGTTCGACATCGTACTCGACCCGGCAGAGATCGCCCCTGAAGGCGACAATGCTCCGGAAGACATCGCGCGCAATGTCGAAGGCTTCTATGGCCTCGCGCGCGACAACCTGCTCGCGACCTTTCCGGAAGCAAATGAGAGCCGGGCCACGCGCCAGCAACTCGCAGACTTCCTGACCCGCCTTGCCGTTCTGCCAACCGCCAAGCAGGTGGCCCGCAATCCCGAACTCGTCGGCAGCCGCATGACCATGACGGCGCCGCTGAATGACGATCTTGACCTCTACCTGAAAGGGCAGGGCGTGCGTGAGCGCCGCATCAACACCGGCGCAGTGACCGTGACTGCTGCAAGCGCTGAAGGAACCTACAGGGTCAGCGGAAACCTTGAATCCCTCGCAGCGGCGATCAAGGTGGCAGGCCAGGACCGCATGGAGGACGCGAGTCCGCTCAGCGTACTGCTCACCGCCGGATCGGCCACAGGCCGCCTGACAGGCATCACCGACGGTTCAGCCACGATGGAGATGCTGACCGGTAACGCGCAGCAGTTTGCTAACGCGCGCCCCGTCGCCCGGGTTGTTCTGACTGGCGAAGGCGAGCGCACGGTCTCGGACAACCAGATCGCCTGGGTGCTGGCGCTGAAGGACATGGGCCGCATCAACCGCGTGCCTCGCTGGTCGCTGCTTACCAATTCCGACAGTACGTACCCCGAACTCGCCGGCGGCCTTTCGGCCATCGTCGGTTCGCTCTGGACTATGCTGGTAACGGCGCTGGTCGCCATGCCCATCGGCATTCTGGCTGCGGTTTATCTGGAAGAGTTCGCGCCTCGCAACCGCGTCACCGAGTTCATCGAGGTCAACATCAACAACCTCGCTGCCGTGCCCTCCATCGTGTTCGGCCTGCTCGGCGCAGCACTCTACCTGAACTTCCTCGGCATGCCGCGCTCGGCGCCCTTGGTCGGCGGTCTTGTGCTGGCGCTGATGACCTTCCCGGTAGTGATCATCGCCGCGCGCGCCGCGCTGAAAGCCGTGCCGCCTTCAGTGCGCTCCGGCGCGCTGGCGGTGGGCGCCTCGCAGATGCAGACGGTGTTCCACCACGTCGTGCCGCTGGCTGCGCCAGGCATCCTGACCGGCGCCATCCTCGGCATGGCCCGCGCGCTGGGTGAAACCGCGCCGCTGCTGCTGATCGGCATGGTCGCCTTCGTCGGCGATGTACCGAAAGGGCCGATGGACGAGTCCACCGTCATGCCCGTGCTGATCTTCAGCTGGTCGAACAATGCCGAACGGGCCTGGGAGCCGCTGACCTCAGCCATGATCATAATTCTTCTGGCCTTCCTTTTGCTGATGAACGGGCTGGTGGTATTCCTGCGGCGCAAATACGAACGGAGATGGTGATGGATACGAGCCAGGAGGCACCCGCGATGGTCGACAGCAGCCTCACAGTCCCGCGCCAGCCGGATGCGGCCCCGCGCATGGATTGCCGGAACATCAAGGTGTTCTACGGTGAGGCGCAGGCCATTCACGATGTGTCGATGACCTTCCCGGACCGCGCGGTCACAGCGCTGATCGGCCCGTCGGGCTGCGGCAAGTCCACCTTTTTGCGTTGCCTCAACCGGATGAACGACACGATCGAGAACTGCCGCGTCGAGGGGCACATACTGATGGACGGCGAAGACATCAACGATCCGGATGTCGACCCTGTGCTGCTGCGCTCGCGCGTCGGCATGGTGTTCCAGAAGCCCAACCCGTTCCCGAAATCGATCTATGACAACATCGCCTACGGCCCGCGCATCCATGGCATTGCCAATGGAAAGGAAGACCTCGATGGCATCGTCGAGAAGAGCTTGCGCCGCGCCGGTTTGTGGGATGAGGTTAAGGACCGCCTGAACGCGCCCGGCACCAGCCTTTCGGGCGGCCAGCAACAGCGTCTCTGCATCGCGCGCGCCATCGCCGTGAAGCCGGAAGTCATCCTGATGGACGAGCCCTGTTCGGCGCTTGACCCGATTGCCACGGCGCGCATCGAGGAACTGATCGACGAGTTGCGCAACCGCTACTGCATCGTGATCGTTACCCACTCGATGCAGCAGGCCGCCCGCGTGTCGCAGCGCACCGCCTTCTTCCACCTCGGAAACCTTGTGGAACTGGGCGACACCAACCAGATCTTCACTAACCCGCGCGAGAAGCGCACTGAAGACTACATCACTGGCCGGTTTGGCTGAGCAAGGATCATCCGATGTCTGAGCATATTGTATCGGCATATTCCGACGAGTTGGAACGCCTCTCCGCTGACATCATGAAGATGGGCGGCATCGTGGAAACGATGATTTCGGACGCAACCCGCGCGCTCGGCTCGAATGATCTGGACCTCGCCCGTGAAGTCGTGGCCCGCGACCCGCAGGTCGATGCCATCGAAGCGGACGCGGAACGCCAGGTCGTCTCCCTGATCGCGCGCCGCCAGCCGATGGGGCACGACCTGCGCATGATCCTCTCTGCAATGAAAATTTCGAGCGAAATCGAGCGGATCGGCGACCTTGCGAAGAACATCGCCAAGCGCGCCCAGCGCCTTGATGAAAACGTCAGCCCGGAAATGCGCAACGCCATCATCCGCATGTCGCAGCCTGTGCACCAGCAGCTGAACAATGTGCTGAACGCCTATGCTTCCGGCAATGCTGACAAGGCGAAGGCCGTGTGGAGTTCGGACGACGATATCGACCACCACTACAATTCCGTGTTCCGCGAAATGCTTACCTATCTGGTCGAGGATCCGCGCCGCATCACGGCAGGTGCCCACATGCTGTTCATGGCGAAGAACCTAGAGCGCATCGGGGACCACTGCACGAACATCGCGGAATTTGTCTATTACCAGGCCGTCGGGGACTATCTCTCCGAACTCGAGCGGCCGAAGCTGAACCAGGTCTGATGCCGATGGCGGGCCGGGTGAACCAAATGGAGCCGACCCAATGAAACCCTACGTGCTGATCGCAGAAGACGAGAAGGCCGTATCAGAGCTGTTGCTCTATAATCTGCGTAAGGAAGATTATGACGTTGGGGTCGCCGGAGACGGCGAGGAAACCCTGATGATGATCGACGAGCGCACACCGGACCTCTTGCTGCTGGACTGGATGCTTCCAAAAGTCAGTGGCATCGAAATCTGCCGCCGTGTGCGTTCCGGCGGCGCCAATCCGAACCTGCCGATCATCATGCTGACCGCACGCGGCGAAGAGAGTGACCGCATCCGCGGCCTCGATACCGGCGC
>DNFL01000240.1 GCA_003486945.1 Hyphomonas sp.
CCCGGATTGCCGCGCGGGCCGAGGGTTCGGCCCGGATGTTCAGCACATCGCCCGCCGACACCCCGGTCACCCGGTGCAGCGCGGGGAAATCCTGCGCGGCGGCGGCACCCGCCAGCAGCAGCGCAAGAACGGCAATCCACAAACGCAGGGCCATGACGTCCTCCTAAACCTTGGCGCCCCAGCTCAGCGAGGCGCGGCGACGGGTATAGAATTCGGCCATCAGGCCGATCAGCAGGCACAGAAAGGTGATCGCCACCGGATAGACCACATTCGTATAGTGCGGATTGTAGTTCAGAAAGCTGAATCCCCGCGCCTGATCGATGATGTGGAACAGCGGGTTCCAGTCGAAATAGGGCAGGACGATGCCGGGCAGCGAATTGGCGACGAACATCTTGCCCGAGGCGAACATGTTCACCCGCGAATAGATCTGCACCAGCATCGCCACGGTCTTTGGCGCCCAGGGCTTTGCCGCCAGAAACACCATGCCCAGCGCGACCCCGGAAAACCACGCCAGCAGGAACATAAGGATTGCGCCCAGCGCATCGTGGATCACCAGCGGCTGCCACGCGGCGTGATAAAGGAACAGCACCACGATCATCGACAGCAATTGAATGTAGAGTTCGCCCAGGGCGGCCGCACCGATGGCGATGATCGTGTTCATCGGCGCATGCTTCATCATCTGCGATGTCGGCCCCTCCGAGGCGACGACGGCGCCCAGAACCTTGACATGGCCCATGAACAGGAAAACCCCGGTCATCAGATACAGCAGGAAATCGCCCCGGATCCCCTGCCCGCCAAATCCCGAAAACAGGAACATCGCATAGAACACCGCCACCAGCAGCACGGTTTGCAGGATGTTCAGCAGCAGCCCGATGATCGCATTGCCATGGGCATTGCGCACCGATCGCACGGCGGAATGATAGGTCAGTTCCGCCACGGTAAAGGCGGCGGCGATCCAGCTGTCGTGATTGCGGTTGCTCAACATCGGCCGGATCCTTGCCGGCCGTCGGGACCGGCGCTTGCATTGATGCGCCGGGTCAGGATAAGGCCAAACGGCTTGCCGATCAACTCGACCCCCGGGGAATGCGCGCCTCCATGAGCCCAGATCACCACCAAGTCATTGAGGAATCGTTTCGCGCCATCGCAGTGAAGGCCGGCGCGGTCATCATGGAGGTCTACGCCCGCCCCGATTTCGCCACCCGCGCCAAATCAAATTCCAGCCCGGTGACCGAGGCCGACGAAGCCGCCGACGCGCTGATCCGCGCCGAACTGGCGCGGGCGCTCCCCGGCATCCCCGTGGTGACCGAGGAAGCCGCCGCCAGCCATTCCCTGCGCGCGGACCGCTTCATCATCGTCGACCCCCTCGACGGGACCAAGGAATTCGTCCAGCGGCGCGGGGATTTCACCGTCAACATTGCGCTGGTCGAAAACGGCGTGCCGGTGCGCGGCGTGGTCTTTGCGCCGGCGCTTGGGCGGCTTTTCTATACCCGCGCCGATGGGTCCAGCGTCGAGGAACTGGCCGATGGCAGCCAGCGCGCGCTTCGGGTCAGCACGCCCGACAACGACGCCCTGCGCATCGTCGCCTCGAAATCGCACCGCGATGCCGCGACCGAGGAGTACATCAGCCGCTATGCGCTGGCCGAGGCGAAAAGCGCCGGATCCTCGCTGAAATTCTGCCTGGTCGCCAGCGGCGAGGCGGATTTCTACCCGCGGCTGGGCCGCACGATGGAATGGGACACCGCCGCCGGCCAGGCCGTCGTCGAAGCGGCGGGTGGGCGCGTGCTGACGCTGGATCATAAGCCGCTGCTCTATGGCAAGCGCGCGCGCGGCTATGACAATCCGGACTTCGTGGTCTATGGAGATGTGACGCCGCTCTGACGGCAAGAGGCAGGACAATGGCCCGGCAATATTTCGGCACAGACGGTATCCGCGGACGCGTCAACAAACGTCCGATGACGGCAGAAACAGCCCTTCGTCTCGCCATCGCGGCGGCGCGCACCTTTGCGCCCGAGGGCGGACGCGAAGTTGTCATCGGCCGCGACACGCGCCGGTCCGGCGAAATGATCGAAGCCGCGCTCATAGCTGGCCTCACCTCGATGGGCGTGAAGCCTGTCCGCCTCGGCGTGGTGCCGACGCCCGCCGTCGCCCTGATCGCGCGCGAGACCGGCGCCGCGCTCGGCTTCATGGTTTCGGCGAGCCACAACAAGTATGAGGATAACGGCCTAAAACTGTTCAGCCCCGAAGGCGTGAAGTTCACGGACGAAGTCGAGGAAACGCTAGAGGCCGCGATGGCCGCCGCTTTTGACGGCGACTATGCGGTGCCCGCCGCCATCGCCGAACCGGAAGAGATGACCGGCGCAGGCCAGCGCTATCTCGGTCGCTGTCTTGAAACCATCGGCAAGGGCCAGGACTTTTCGAAACTCAAGATCGTGCTCGACTGCGCCCACGGCGCCGGCTTCGACGTCGCGCCCGAAGCGCTGCGACGCCTCGGCGCCCGGCTCACCGTGATCGGCGCAGAGCCGGACGGGGTGAACATCAACGCCGGCGTTGGCTCCACGGCGACCGGCGCGCTGAAGGCGGCCGTTCTGGAATCCGGCGCCGACATCGGCATTGCGCTCGACGGCGACGCTGACCGTCTTATCGTCGTCGATGAAACCGGTGAGGAAGCCGACGGCGATCAGGTGATGGCGCTCATCGCTGCGGACATGCACCGCAAGAAACGCCTCAAGGGCGGCGGCATGGTGGCCACCGTCATGTCCAATATGGGCCTCGACGAATACCTGAGATCGAGCGGCCTCAAACTCGCACGCACGAAAGTCGGCGACCGTTATGTCGGCGAACATATGCGCCAGCACGGGTACAATCTCGGCGGCGAACAGTCTGGGCACATCATCCTGTCAGATGTCTCGACCACCGGCGACGGCCTGCTCGCCGGCCTGCAAGTTCTGTCCGTGCTCGCCGCACGCGGCGGCAAGTCATCGGACATGCTGCGGGTCTTCACGCCCGCACCTCAGAAGCTGGTTAACATACGCTATTCCGGCGCGAACCCTCTCGAATCTGATAGGGTCAAGGCCGCGCTCGCCGAGGCGGACGCCTTGCTCGGAAACCGTGGACGGATGGTTGTGCGCAAGTCCGGCACGGAGCCGTTGATCCGCGTCATGGCCGAAGCGCTCGACGAAGCGCAAATGCTTCAAGCGCTCGCGCTTGTCGCCGATGCGGTGAAAGCAGAAGCCTGACACAGCGCTTGTCGCCGCGTTACCGGTTGCGTGCCCGCTCCGCCGCGCTATTCCTCCGTCACAACCACACTCAAATCGGAGGAAACGATCATGCCCGAGGGACAGGCCCTTCCCCCGTTTCGCCTTCTGCCGCAGAAGACGCCGGACGTCATCATGACGCGCAAGGGTGATGCCATCTACATTACACCGCGTGCTGCCCCAGGCCCTCGCCCGAAAACTATCCCGCACGCGCTGGACGAACGCGCCGCGATGCATCCGGACCGGCCTTTCCTACGCGAGCGTGATCCGCAGACGGATGAATGGGTGACACTCACCTATGGCGACGCCAAACGCATCACTGACAGCCTCGCGCAGGCTTTCCTCGATCTCGGCGCCGGTCCTGCCGCGCCTGTCATGCTGCTCTCCGGCAACTCGGTGCGCGCCGCGATGGTCATCCTCGCCGCACAGAAGATCGGCGCGCCTGCGGCGCCAATCTCCGTGCCCTACTCCACCATGTCGACAGACTTCGACAAGCTGAAGCATTGCTTCGGCGCGGTGAAGCCCGCCATCGTCTTTGCCGAACAGCTCGCGCCATTTGCGAAAGCCATTGCCGCGCTGCCGGCGGGCGCGTTCAAGGTCGTCTCGGCTGGAACCGGCGGCGACAATGCCGTGCTCGCCTACGATTCGCTCACCGCCACCGCGCCGACGCCCGCGGTCACGGCGGCGCGCGACGCGCTCACCGATGCCAGCATCGGCAAATATCTCTTCACCTCCGGCTCCACCGGAGTGCCAAAGCCTGTGCCGCAGACGCAGGGCGCCATGTGCTCCCTTATCGCCGGGCAGGAAGGCATCCGCGACAATGCCCGCGATCCGGACTACGACCCGGACCGTATCGACAATTTCCTCGACTGGCTGCCCTGGAACCACATCTCCGGCTCCAACGTGAACTTCAACGGCGCGCTCTGGAACGGCTCCACGTTCTGGATCGATGGCGGCAAGCCGACCCCTGCCCTCTTCCACGAAACCATCCGAAACATTCGCGACGCAAACCCTTCCGTGTTCGGAACAGCGCCCATCGCCCTCGCCATGCTTGCCGAAGCGATGGAGCAGGATGACACGTTGCTAAAAGCCTTCTTCAAGAACATGCGCTCGGTCGGCTATGGCGGCGCCACCCTGTCCGACGATCTCTATGACCGCCTGCAGGCCCTCGCGATCAAGGCCACCGGCCGCCGCATTCCGATCACCACCATGTACGGCGCAACCGAAACGCAGGGCGTCACGATGGTGCACTGGGAAGTCGAGCGCGTCGGTCTCATCGGCCTGCCCCTGCCGGGCACGACGCTGAAACTCGTGCCGAACGGCGAGAAACTGGAAGTGCGCGCCAAGGGCCCGACCGTGATGCCCGGATACCTGAACGACCCGAAGAAGAATGCGGAAGTCTTCGACGAGGAAGGCTACTATTGCCTCGGCGACGCTGTGAAGTTCGTGGATGAAGCTGATGCCAACAAGGGCCTCATCTTCGATGGCCGCGTCGGCGAGGATTTCAAACTCTCATCCGGCACCTGGGTCTCGGTCGGCACGCTGCGCCCGGATTTCGTCGCGGCTTGCTCGCCGCTTATCTTCGACGCAGTGATCTGCGGACAGGACAAGGACTTTGCCGGCGCGCTCGTCTGGCCCTCGCCAGCAGCAGCCGAACAATATGTCAAAGCCGCTGGCGAGTCAGCCAAAGGCTTCGCCGCACTGGTAGCCGATCTCGCGCGCAAGGCCGCCGCTTTCAATGCGGGCGAACAAGGCTCATCCCGCCGGATCAAGCGCCTGATCGTGATGACCGAAGCCCCCAGCATCGATGCCGGCGAAATCACCGACAAGGGCTATGTCAACCAGCGCCTTGTGCAGAGCCGCCGCGCAAACCTTGTGCAGGCCCTGTTCGCAGAGCCACTTGCGCCGGGCGTCTTGCAGCTTTGACACGAAATTGACTGGCGCGGTGCTTGCATCGCCTGACCCCCGCCATCACATGGCCGGAATTGTCAGGCAGATACAGGCCCATGACGTTCGATGATGCCCTCCGCAGCCTGAAGGACCGGTTCCCGATGCCGGAACTGAAGCCGCTTGACCTCAAGCTGCCCATCGACCGTATGCGCCGCGAGTTCCTGCGCATCGACTATAGCAGCGAGCCGGACGCGCCAGAGCTTGCAGAAATCCGCCCGATGACACTCCCCGGCGCCGCAGGCCTCATCCGTGCACGCCTCTATGTTCCGCTTGGCGCCGGCATTCCGCCCGGTCCCGGTATCGTCTTCTTCCATGGCGGCGGTTTCGTCCTCGGCGATCTCGACAGCCATGACATGCTGTGCCGCCGTCTTGCGGACGGATCGCGCTGCAGGGTACTCGCCATCGACTATCGTCTGGCCCCGGAGCATTGTTTTCCGTGCGCGCATGATGATGCTCTCGCCGCCTGGGCCTGGGTGCAGGAGAAAGGCGCCGAGATCACCGGGATCGACCCTGCCCGCTGCGCGGTGGCCGGTGACAGCGCCGGCGGCAATCTCGCCGCTTATCTCTGCCAGCAGATGGTGCGCGCCAAGGGCCCCATCCCGGCCTTCCAGCTGCTGCTTTACCCCCTGCTCCAGTTCGCCGATATCCGCACGAAGAAGATGACCCCGCAGGAAAGCGGCTTCTTCATCTCGGCCAACCTGTTCGAATTCTTCCGCCGCCATTACCTGCCGGAACTCGCCTCGGCGATGGACCCGCGCATGTCGCCGCTGTTCGCCCCGCCGGAAGACCTGAAAGGCGTGCCGCCTGCCCATGTCATCGTCTGCGGCTGGGATCCGCTGCACGATGAAGGCCTCGCCTATGCCGCCAAGCTCAACGCTGTTGGCGTGAAGGCGACGGAGCGCGAGTACACCTCAATGGTGCACGGCTTCCTGAACCTCACCCCCTTCTTGCCCGCCGCCCGCACCGCCGTGCGCGAAGCGGGCGAAGTGGTTGGCCGCGCGCTTGGCGCGCTCTGAGCGCAGCTTCACTCGCAAGTGAAATAAAGACAACGTTATCAGGCGTTTGCCAGCGCGAAATGTGGTCCGCAGGCCACACTTCACAGCGGATGTGGGGCGCCGCAGCCTTATTAATATTCAATAAGGACTATTTTCCTCTAACACGTGCAGCGGGATCCACCGTCCCGTCCACCAAAGTAGAGGAAACTCCCAGAAATGAAATTCAGCAAAGTCCTGATGTCGTCGGCTTCGGCGGCACTCATCGCTTGTATGCCGGCAATCGCCCAGGAAGGCGAAACGCCGGAAACCACTGCAGAGCGCGAATCCGCCATCGAGCGCGTGCTTGGCACCGTCACCGTCACCGCCACCAAGAAAGCCAATGTCGAAAACGTCCAGGACGTCGCAGTCGCCATGACTGCGTTCAACGCCGACACGCTCGAAGCGCTCCAGGTGCGTGACATCGCAAGCCTGTCCTACTCCGCCCCGAACGTTCAGCTGGAAGATATCGGCACCGCAAAGGGCACAGCGAACTTCTCGATCCGCGGCCTCGGCATCAACTCGTCCATTCCGTCGATCGACCCGACCGTCGGCGTCTTCGTGGACGGTGTCTATCTCGGCATCAATAACGGCGTCGTGCTCGACCTGTTCGATCTCGACAGCGTCGAAGTCCTGCGCGGCCCGCAAGGCCTGCTGTTCGGCCGCAACACGACCGGCGGCGCGGTGCTCATCAACACCGGCAACCCGACCGACACTTTCCGGTACAAAGCCAAGGCGACCTATGAAGGCCCGATCGACAGCGGCCGCGGCGGCAACGCCACGACGCTGCAGGCTGCCATCTCCGGCCCGCTGATCCAGGACAAGCTGAACGGCAAGCTCGGCGCTTACTGGAACTATGACGAAGGCTATTTCCGCAACAAGTTCAACAACGACAATATTGGCGAAGCCCAGTCCTACATCGTGCGCGGCGCGCTCGAATTCATGCCGACGGACCGCTTGACACTGCTCGGCAAACTCGAGACCTCTTCGACGCTCACCGATGGTCCTGCCGCCAAGAACTCCGGTGTCTACAGCCGCGATAATTTCGACCTCGCTGTCGACAATATCGGCCGCTACAAGAACGAAACGCTGTTCGGCACCCTGCGCGCCGACTATGACGTCGACTTCGGCAATGGCCGCATCACCAACATCTTCGGCTACCGCGATGTGGATGGCACGACGAATGGTGACATTGACGCGCTGCCGGTCTTCCTGTTCCATTCGGACACCGAACTGACCCAGGAGCAGTTCTCCAACGAGCTTCGCTATGCTGGCACGTTCGGAAAGGCGGATGTGACCACAGGCGTGTTCTGGTTCAACCAGGAAGTTGCCTACACTGAGCGCCGCAACCTGCCGACCGTTACCGCTGCGCAGTTCAACGGCGGCGGCCGTCAAGACCACACCGTGTGGGGCATCTTCGGCCAAGTCGATTATGCGTTCACGGACAAATGGACTGGTATCTTTGGCCTGCGCTACGGTTCGGAAGAAAAAGACGCCGAGATCACCTACGTGCGTCCGCGCCCGTTCTGCTCGATGGTCGACAACACCTGCCCGATCACCGGCACGAACCCGTTCGTTCCGGGCGAGCCGAACGGTTTTGCCGATTCCCAGAAATGGGACAACCTCAACCCGAAGATCGGCTTCCAGTACACGCCGACTGACTTGATGCAGATCTATGGCCACTACACCCAGGGCGTGCGCTCGGGCGGCTACAACTTCCGCATCACCAACGCCCTCGCCTTCGAAGCGCTGTTCCCGCCTGGCGGCAGCCGCGCCTTCGACGAAGAGAAAGTGAATGCCTACGAACTCGGCTTCAAGTACGAGACGGAAAGCCGCCGTGGCCAGCTCAATGCCGCTGTGTTCTTCAACGACATCTCGGACATGCAGCGCGAGCTGAACCTATCCTCGCCGACTTCGGGCGTTGCCCAGACGATCGTCAACACCGCCGACGCCGAAATCCTCGGCTTCGAGGTCGATGGCCGTTATGCTCTCACGGACAATTTCCTCGTGATGGCAAACCTCGGCGTGATCGATGCGGAATATACCAACGTCATCTTCGACATCTCGGGCAATGGCACGATCGGTCCGGAAGACCTCGCGCTCGACCTGCCGCGCGTGCCGGAAATGACTTATGGCTTCGGCTTCATCTATGACATGGACATGGGTGACCGCGGCTCGCTGGTCCTGCGCTCCAATTACCAGCACCGTGACAAGTTTGCGTACACGGACAATAACTGGGGCTGGATCAACCCGGCTGACATGCTGGACGCGAACCTGACCTGGAACACGCCGATCGAGGGCCTCTCGGTCTCTCTCTTCGGCAAGAACCTGCTGGATGAAGTCGTTTCGGGCGGCGACACGCAAGTGCCGTTCGGTGGCGCGCTGGCACCGCTGGTGCCGGATGGCCAGAACCTGTCGAACGGCGTCAACGCGCCTTACGATCCGTTCCCGGCTGCGGGCACTTTCCAGCAGATCGGAAGAGC
>DNFL01000257.1 GCA_003486945.1 Hyphomonas sp.
CGAAGAAAAACGTTCGTATGTATCTCCTGAAAAGTATCAAGCCTTGAAAAGACATACCGTCTTCCCTGGCGATATTGTCGTTTCTTCTTTTGTAACTGACACGATCCGTTCGGCGATTGTCCCTGCCTCAGTACCTGTTTCAATCAACAAGGCAGACTGCTTTGCAGTTAGACTTCGCGGTGACGCAGTGATGGCAAATTTCGTTCAACGATTTTTGGAGGCAAGATGTGCATATAAGCAGGTTGAAGACATGATCCATGGGGTCGGGCGGCCTCGAATAAACACAACACAACTCAAGCAGGTTGTATTGCCAGTTTGTAGTCGCGCAGAGCAGTTCGAAGTGCTCAAAGTTCTTTCTACCGCATATTCAAACATTTTTACGTTGGACGCAGATCTGATCGTTCAAATCGAGAAAATTCGGGCGTTACGGCAATCGATTCTGAGGCGCGCATTCTCTGGCCAGCTCGTTGCTCAGGATCCAGCAGACGAACCTGCGTCCGCGCTACTAGATCGAATCCGCGCCGAGCGAGATAAATGTGGCACAACGAAGCGCCGCGCTAAGAGGAACGTCAAAAAGGAAGCCGCATGAACACCGCGCCAATCGTTTCAAAGGTCTGGAGCTTCTGCAACACACTGCGCGACGACGGTGTAGGCTATGGCGACTATCTGGAGCAGCTCACCTATCTCATCTTCCTCAAGATGGCGGATGAGTATGCCAAGCCGCCCTACAGCCGCGATGTCGGCATTCCGGCGAAATTCTCCTGGTCGAGCCTAAAGGCCAAGCGCGGCGCGGAGTTGGAAGGACACTATATTGAGCTGCTACGCGAACTCGGCAAGCGCAAGGACGTGCTCGGGCAGATTTTCACCAAAGCCCAGAATAAGATTCAGGACCCGGCCAAGCTCTTCCGTCTGATTGACATGATCGACGAGGTGCAGTGGGTAAGCATGGGAGCCGATGTCAAAGGTGACATCTATGAAGGGCTTCTAGAGAAGAACGCCGAGGACACGAAATCGGGTGCGGGCCAGTACTTCACGCCGCGCGCCCTCATTAAGGCCATGGTCGAGTGCGTACGCCCCGAACCGGGCAAGACGATCGCCGATCCGGCCTGCGGGACGGGCGGCTTTTTCCTCGCCTGCTACGACTTTCTGACCGATCCCGCGAACTACCAGCTCGACAAGGCGCAGAAGGCCTTTCTCAAGTACAAGACGTTCAATGGCAACGAGATCGTCGCCGGAACGCGTCGCCTGTGCCTGATGAACATGTTTCTGCACAACATTGGTGAGATCGACGGCGACGTCCTCATCTCGCCTAACGACGCGCTCGTCGCCGCCAGCGCCCAGAGCTTCGACTACGTGCTCGCCAATCCGCCTTTCGGCAAGAAAAGCTCGATGAGCTTCACAAACGACGAGGGCGAAGAGGAGACCGACGAGCTCACCTATAACCGCCAGGACTTCTGGGCGACAACGTCAAACAAGCAGCTCAACTTCGTGCAGCACATCCGCTCGATGCTCAAGACGACGGGGAGCGCCGCCGTCGTCGTGCCGGACAACGTGCTCTTCGAAGGCGGTGCGGGCGAGACCGTGCGGCAGAATTTGCTGAAGACCACAGAGCTGCATACAATCCTTCGCCTGCCGACAGGGATATTCTATCGACCCGGCGTTAAGGCGAATGTTCTATTTTTTGACAATCGCGAGGCCAGCAAGAACCCATGGACGAAGGAAGTCTGGTTCTACGACTACCGGACCAACATCCACCATACGCTCAAGAAGAAGCCGCTCCGGTTCGAGGATCTCGCGGACTTCGTCAAATGCTACAACCCCAAGAACCGCCACAAACGCAAGGCGACCTGGGATGCCGAAAAGGCCCCTGAGGGGCGTTGGCGAAAGTTCAGCTACGAAGAGCTGATCGCCCGCGACAAGACGAGCCTCGATGTTTTCTGGCTGAAGGACAAAAGCCTGACCGATCTCGACAACTTGCCGGAGCCCGACGTGCTCGCGGAGGAGATCATCGAGAACCTCGAAGCAGGCCTCGAGAGCTTCCGGAAGGTTCTCGCGGGGCTTGGGAATGTCGCGTAGCTCAGGCAGTGTCATGCGGTTCGCCCGGCCGGATGGCGGCGGTCACAAATGCTGTCCGAAAGAATGGAGCCGGGCCCTTCTTTCAGGGCGAAAGAAGGGGTGCTTCTGAGGAAGGTGGGCCCCGGTTCCGAATGCGCCGGATGGCCATTCCGGGTCGCGCCCGACTAAAAGTCGCGCTGCGCTGACAGCCTGGTCGCACCCGCCGGACCGCCAATTTTCCAGAAAGAATGTAGGCCTTCGAGAGTCGGCAAGGGTCGCGCCGAGCGCGCCCCTTGAGTAGGCAAGGCTCGCCAACTATCGAAGCGCCATCAATCTGCCGTCGCACCAAGCCGCCTTGTCAAAGACCATGCAGAATTGCAGACTGCTCAAGAGGACACGGGCAGGCTACAGGAAGCAATGTATCTACGCACGCTGACAATCGGCAGTTTCCGACGGCTGAAGAGCGTCGTGCTGGAATTCGTGCCCGAGCTGAACATCCTTGTTGGCCCGAACAATGTGGGAAAGACGGCCATGGTAGAGGCGTTGCGCGCACTGCTCGCCGGGGCTGATGATCCGTATCCTCGGCTCAATATGGATGATCTCCACATACCGGCGGGCGGCGCCGCATCGGGCGAGATTACGTTCCGTTACGTCTTTGCCGATCTCAGTCTCGAAGACGAGGCGGACTTTGCGAATGCTCTGAAGGCGGGTTCTGATGGCGCGATTGAGGCTCATTTCGGCGTCACATACGGTAACCCTGATAAGGTTGGGCGCCTCCAGGCCCGTCGTTGGTGCGGTGACCACGAAGACAATCTGATGACGTCAGGGATGCTGGAGAATCTGCGTAGCGTCTATCTCCCGCCGCTACGGGACGCGACGCTTGGCCTCCGGCCTAGTCGAGGCAGTCAGTTGTCGCGGCTCGTGCATCTCTTGGCCGACGAAACCGGCAAAATCAGCATATCCGAAAAACTCAAGAAGTTTGATGCCGAGATCAAGAAGTATTCGCCGATCGCCAGTACAAACACTGCGATCGCAAATCGCCATCAAGCGATGCTTGGGCCGAAGCTAGCTCAAGCGCTAGATGTCGGCCTTAGCCCAAACGACTTCCAGCGGCTCGCGGCGCGGCTTTCGATTCTTGTTCAATCGATGGACATTGAGAGCAACGGGCTAGGTTACAACAACCTGATCTATATGGCCGTGGTTCTTAGCGAACTTGCCAAGAACGAGAATGCATCTTACCGCAGCCTCATAGTCGAAGAGCCGGAGGCGCACCTTCACCCACAGCTTCAGGCCGTCCTCCATCGCTACCTAGCGAAGATCGACGCCAACGCGGGTGAAAAGCCAATCCAAGTCTTTGTGACCAGCCATTCCCCGAATTTTGCGAGCATTGCCGATCTGAATTCCATCGCTTGCCTTGTCGATGCCGGTACGGCCATCGAATCCTTCCATCCTCGAAAGATCACCTTCGGCAAGGGTAGGCGCGAGAAGCTTGAGCGCTATCTCGACGTGACGCGCGCCGAGCTCTTCTTCGCGCGCCGTGCCATTTTCGTTGAAGGCACGGCTGAACTTCTCATGGTTGATCTGATCGCGAAGAAAATTGGATTCGATCTCAGAGAGCATGGCGTCAGTCTGATCAGCGTTGAAGGTTTGAATTTCGATTGCTTCCTTCCTCTATTCGGCGCAGCGGCGATCAAAATCCCGGTTGCTGTGATCACAGACGCGGACCCGTAAAAAGTCACGGCAGACGAGATCGGAAGA
>DNFL01000350.1 GCA_003486945.1 Hyphomonas sp.
ACATCAATCCGGACCGCTTCGTGCTTCGCGAAGGCACCGTTCCGGATGGCGGCGCAGCCTACAATGCCGATCTCAACGTTTTCGGCGCGTATGCAAAGGTGGATGCAGAAGTCATTCCGCTGGTGCGCGCTGCATTCGGTCTGCGTTTCGAAGACGCAAAACAGAACGTCACGATCGTTGATCTGATCGCCAGCGAACCGCTCGCGCCGGATATCCAGCGGTCGTACGACAAAGAAGAAAGCTATCTTCTGCCCGCCGGAACGATCACGTGGAACTTTGCCGAGGATCAGCAGGCTCGGTTCGGGGCTTCGAAGAGCATCGGGCGTCCGCAGTTCCGCGAACTGGCGCCGCAGCAATACTACGATCCGGACAGCGACCGGACGTTCATCGGCAATCCCTACCTGGTCGACACCGAAATCCTGAACCTTGATGCCCGCTATGAGTATTACTTTGACCGTGGCCAGGTGTTCAGCGTCGGCGTGTTCTACAAGGACCTCGACAAGCCGGTTGAATCGATTGTCGTCGAAACAAACCTGACGGAACAGCAGACTTACATCAACGCGCCGTCTGCGATCCTGAAAGGCTTCGAAATCGAGTTCAAGAAAGTGTTCGAAAGCCCGTTTGAGGGTTCGTTCCTTGGCGCGAAAGAATTCCTCGTTCAGGCAAACTATACCAACACGGCCTCCGAGCTGAAAATCGGGCAGAACGACAAGGTCTTCCCGCTTCAGGCCAAGGGTCAGGAACGCGATGCGACCGACTTCTTCCGGGACGGCTCGAAGCTTCTGGGCGTGTCGGAACACATCGCCAATGTGCAACTCGGCTGGAAGGATGAAGCTGCAAAGTCGCAAGGCACTTTCCTCGCGACCTATGCCAGCGAGCGGGTCACAGCCCGTGGTCCGAGCCAGCAGCCTGACCTGATCCAGGATCCGGGCGTGATTCTCGACTTCGTGTTCAAGAAGGGCTTCGATTTCGGCGCCCGCGAAATCAACTTCGATTTCAAGGTGAACAACATTCTGGGCGAACAGTTTTATGAGTTCCAGGAAGGCCGCTCGAACACGCTGAGCGGGCTTGTTGTCCGCAACCAGTACGATCTCGGAACGACGATCACGCTTGGATTGTCGACCGAATTCTGAGTGTGCAGGCACAGCGTACCGGCTTGCCACTGGGGAGACCGTTGCAGAAACGCACCGGTCTCCCAATTCAGGTAACTTTATCAGCACTTCGTCGCGGAACTGTCGCACTAGTGTGATTAGCGTGCAGGGTCAGATCGAAGGGGTCCTCGGATGGCGGCGCTTTTCAGAATGGAAAGAAGCTTCACCTCGGCAAGGGTGGAACAGGCGGGGCGGCTGGCCGTCGAGTCAATACTGACGGTGACCGTCGGGGTCCTGATCGGGCGGCTTGCCTGGGTGGTTCTTGCTCCGGCAGATGCTGCCCTTCCCGCTCCCGGCCCGGTGGCCGTTTCATCAGGTGATGCGGCGACGTCGCCTGCACCAGCGGCCTTTCTAGTGCACATGAATCCATTCGCGGCAACACCAGCCGGCGGTGATCAGGCCGTTTCCACAGAAACTGCGCTCGACCTGAAACTTGCAGGTGTGCGCGCGGTGAACGGAAACGCATCTGCGAGCAGCGCGGTCATCGCCTATCCGGATGGAATCCAGAAACGGCTAGTGCCGGGCGACGAAGTCTTGCCAGGCGTGCTGCTGGTCAATGTGACCTCGGATTCTGTGCATCTCAGCCGCAGCGGCATTCTGGAAACGCTGAGTCTCAATGCTTCGCGGGGTTCTCTTTTCGCGCCGGCCGCCGAGCCCATGCCGAGCGCACCGCAGCAGTATGCAAGTCTTGAAAACGTGACACCGGCCTCGGTAGTCGCCGATACAATTCTCACACCGGAATTCCGATCCGGCCAGGTTTCCGGATACAGGATGGCGCCGCGCGGCAATGGTGCTTTCGAGGCCGCGGGGCTCGAATCCGGCGACCTGATCCTGCGCATCAATGGCGAAGCCATCGAGGGACTGCGTCCGGAACAGATCAGCCAGTCGGTCGCGCGCGGCCCGGCTGTTTCGCTGGATGTCGTCCGCCAGGGCGCCATTGTTCGTTTGCGTGTTGCTCCCGGCGCAAGCCTGTCCCAATGAAAAAGCGTATTCTGATCGCCGCCGCAGCGGCCGTTTCCGTGTCGCAGCTTGCCACGGCGCAGGCACCTGCCGCGTCTGAGGACCGGCACATTCTCAAGCTCGATGATGTCGAACTCAACACGCTGATCGCGGATGTTTCGACGATCACGGGATACACGTTCATCACTCATCCGGACGTGCGCAAAGCGCGCGTATCGGTGGTGTCTCAAACGCCGATGAACTCCGCGGAACTGTTTCAGGTATTCCTGACGACCCTGCGTGTACAAGGCTTTGCCGCCATTCCGGCCGGGCGCGACACATACCGGATTGTGCCAGAGGCTATCGCTTCAACTGAAGCGCCGCTTTCGGGACAAGGGTCGAATGCCTTCCTCACGGAAATCATCAAGCTCGACTTTGCAAATGCGATGGATGTCGCCCAGCAGATCAAGCCTGTGCTCGACAGCCAGGGGCAGGTTGCGGCGAACACAAACACAAACACGCTGGTTGTCGTGGACTATGCGTCCAACATTCAGCGTGTGCGCCGCCTGATCGAAGCGATGGACCGAGATCCGTCGGTGACGGAAACGGTGGCCCTTCGCAACGTGCCCGCAGTCGAAATGGAAGCGGTGCTGAACCGCTTGCAGGGAGACGCCGCAGCAAGCGGGGGCGGCCAGCAGAGTGGTTCACAGCGCTTTGTGGCCGTCGCTTCGCAAACCAGCAACGCCGTGCTGCTACGCGGGAATGCAGCATCTGTTGCGCGCGCCCGGCGCGTTGCGGAAGAACTCGACGCAACAGAGCCGCAGCGCGACAATGTTCGCGTCATCCCGCTCAACTACGCTGATGCATCCGAGATCGTGCCTATCCTCGAGCGCGTGAGCCAAAGCGTCGGCGGCGCGCGCGCAGGTGGGGAAACCGGCTTGCCGGTGCAGACGATAGCGCATCATCAGGCGACAAACGCCCTGATCCTGAGCGGCACGCCTGAAACACTTGTTGCGATGGAGAAGGTCGTCTCGGCACTTGATGTCCGCCGTCCCCAGGTGATGGTGGAGGCGATCATTGTCGAAATGTCGGATGATACGGCCAAGGAACTTGGACTGCAGTTCCTGCTCTCCGGAACGGGCCGCAGTGATGTTCCTTTCGCTTCGACAAACTTTTCCCGTTCGGCGCCAAACCTGCTGGCGCTGACCGGCGCACTGCTGACCGATGGTTTTACAGACCTGTCAAAGGCCAACCCCTTCCGTGACGCGGCAATCAGCTCTCTGACGGGTTCTGCCGGATTGACAGTCGGGTTCGGGGGACAATCAGGCGACAACCTGTTCGGCGTGATCCTCAACGCGGTCGAGAATGACACGAATTCGCGCATCCTCTCCACACCCTTCGGCATGACTCTGAACAATGCGACGTCTGCTCTCATTGTTGGACAGGAAGTGCCTGTAACAACGGGACAGGTTCTGGGAGACGCGAACTCCAATCCGTTCCGCACGGTTGAGCGCGAAGATGTTGGTGTTCAGCTGGAAGTGACCCCGCGCATCGGCGAAAACAACACTGTGCGGCTCGACATCCGCCAGGAAGTTTCCAGCGTGTTCGGCAGTATCGGTACGCTGACACCTGACCTCATTCTCGACAAGCGCGCGATATCCGCAAGTGTCCTGGCCGACGATGGCGAGATCATCGTTCTTGGCGGCCTGATCGAACAGACCGATACGATACGGCAATCCAAGGTGCCGGTGCTCGGTGACGTGCCGGTTGCCGGCCGGCTGTTCCGTTCTGATGGCAAGGCGACAACGCGCACAAACCTGATGGTGTTCATCCGCCCGACCATCGTGCGCAGCAAGGAAGATGCGCGACGGGCGACGGAGCAGAAGTATCTTTACGTGCGCGGTCAGGAACTGATGCGGGGCATTGGGCCGGAAAACTCCATTGACCGTTTTGTCTCCGAAGTTCTCGGCGGCGCAGGACCGGTCGGTCCGGCTGCCAGCTCGATGAGGTGACCCTGATGCGCCCGCAGCTGCTCTACAGCTATGCCCGGGACAAAGGCTTTACTGTGCTACCTGGACGTCCGTCCCTGACGGTCGCGGTGCGCGAAGGCGCAGATCCGATGTGCCTGCCTGAAGTTCGCCGGGTGCTGGGTCAGCCGTTCCAGATTGAAGTGCACACGCCCGCGGGGTTTGAAAAGCTGCTGACGGAAAGCTTTGGCTCTGGCCTGCTTGACGGGTCGGCTGCTGCGGCCGCTGAAAAGCAGGAAAATCTCGAAAGCCTGTTTGACGGCATTCCGCAGACGGAAGACCTCCTTGCGGGCGACGGTGACGCGCCGATCGTGCGTTTGATCAATGGCCTCTTGCAAGACGCCGTAAAACGCCGCGCGTCGGACATTCATATCGATCCGTTCGAAGAGAAGCTCTCGATCCGCTACCGGATTGATGGTGAGTTGCAGGAAGTGCTGGTCGCCTCACGCCGGATCGCGCCCCCACTGGTTTCGCGCATCAAGGTGATGAGCCGGCTCGATATTGCCGAAAAACGCATGCCGCAGGATGGGCGCATTTCCC
>DNFL01000246.1 GCA_003486945.1 Hyphomonas sp.
CAGGGCCAGCGTGCCCGTGTTGAGCAAGCCGGCGAGGAAGCACCCCGTGACGGCAGAGGGGGCGAGCCGGAATAGTTCCAGCGGCCGCATAACTTCGCGGCCGGGCGGCGCCGGTTCAACCTGCCGGGTCAAACACAGGGTGACGAGGGACATGCAGAGCAGGATCGACACCCAGCTGAGGCCGCGCGGATCGAGCGCAGAAAGGCCGAAAGCGAGGAACGGGGCCAGCAGCCCAGCAATCCGGGACAGGAAATAGTAGAACCCCATCATGTCGCCGCGCCGGTCTTTCGGCACGGCTTGCCCCAGCCAGCTTTCGGCGCTCGCAAACAGCAGGCCGAAGCCGACGCCCTGCAGGATGCGCGCGGCGCCCCAGGCCGCAATGCCCGGAACCATGCCCATTACTAGAGCGCAGACTGCCGTGATCGCCGCTGCGGCGGCATAGAGCCGGATCGTACCATAGCGGCCCAGCAAGGCAGGGCCGAGCCAGGCGCCCGCCATGAAGCCCGCCGAGTAAACTGCACCGACGAGGCCGGTCAGCGTTTCACCAGCCTTGAGTTCGCTGAGACCGACCGGCGTGATCACCCCCATGAAACTTGCCGCCGCCTGCATGAGGCAGATCGCAAAGATCAGCGTGATCACATTCCGGTAGTCTGACATGTGTGTCCGGGTTCAACGGAACTGGGCCGTCAATTCCCGAACTGTCTCGCCGGTGTTGGCGTGGATCGCAAGGCTCACTGTGCCTGCCGTCCAGTCGATGCCGATCGCACCGTAATTCTCCGGCGGATACCCCTCCCCGACCTGTGCGCGGTCCGTTTCCGTCGTCGTGGTGGCGAAGGCGACGTTCATGGAAGACGCTGTGATTTCGTAAGCCGGGTAAGGCAGCGCCGCATCGTCGCGGTAGAGGAAAGCCGTGTGCCGGTCGCCGGAGACAAAGACCACGCCGCCGGCTTCTGTTTCGCGCACCAGTCGGTAGAGCCGCTCCTGTTCCTTCGGCAGGCGCGACCAGGCCTCGAAGCCATGTCCGTCGGTCGGCAACACCTGGATCGACGACACGATCAGGCGCAGATCGGCCGGATCCTGCAGCCGGTTCTCCAGCCAGGTCCATTGATCATTGCCCAGCATGTCCTGATCGGGATCGGTCGACGGAATATAGCGTTCCTTGCCCTTCTTGTTCCACTCATCCGTCGGGGTCAGCGGCGAGCGGAAGAACCGCGTGTCGAGCATGATGATCTGCACGCGTTTGCCTTCCGGGCCAAAGCTGCGCGTGTAATAGGTGCCGGGCCAGGCGCCCACATCCTCATTCTCGAGGCCCCAAAAGCGTTCATGGATCCGCTCGGCGAGGCGGCGGAACGGAAACTCGCGGCCAGCATCATTGGCGCCATAATCATGATCGTCCCACGCCACCATCATCGGGAACTTCTCGCGCACCAGCCGGAAATCGGCGCGCGCCGCCAGATCGCTGAAACTCTGGCGCAGCTCGTCCAGCTCCGGCTGGTTGTTGACGTAGGCCGGACCATCGCGGTCGCCGTAGACATTGTCACCGATCATCAGGAAGAGGTCAGCGGCCTCTGCAGCGACGGACCGCATGGTGACGCTGTCTTCCTTCTCCTCATCAAAGCAGGACGCCACGAGAATCCGCGTGAGAACCTGATCGCCCGCAGGCAGGGCAGGTCCCTGAGGGGCGCGCGGATAGAAGCTTTCGGGCAGCGTGCGGTAGTAGGCCTCGAGCGCCTCTTCCGCGCTTTTCGGCGCAGATGCCTTGCCGACCAGCGGCAGGTCGGCAGCGGTCTGGCAACTGGTCAGCAGCGCGGCAGCGGCCATCGCAGCAATCATGCGTTTCATCGAAAAAGCCTCCTCAGGTCTCCCTGAGAAGGCTTGTAGCGGGGTTCTGCGACAGCCGTAAGGCTCAGGCCGTGAAGAACAGGTGCCACATCAACCGGCCCGGCAGGAAGCTGAAGAGCCCGGCGACCAGCATGCCGCCCATGAAGATGCCGGTCATCTCCTTGCGGTGCAGGGCGATGTTGTGCCGCCGCGCCGCTGCCAGCCCCATCGGCAGAACGATGACCGTCCAGCCGGAAAGCAGGTGGATGAAGCTGTAGCTGTTGCCGTTGATGCCGGTGAGCCAGAACGAGCTGATCGCGGTCACGGTCATCGCGGCAATCCATGTGTAACCGAGCACGCGGTGGAAGGTGCGGCCCTTTACGCCCAGCAGCAGAACTGTGCCGATCACGAAGGACAGGACTGCTCCGGCGATGTGCGCCTGCAGCACCGCCGGAATGCGCAGCAGCGGTGAGAGGTCTATGCGGACCTGAACCGGACCCGCCTCATCCGCGGTGAGCATCATGTGACTGATGACGACATAGAGCATGACCGCTCCCACCATCATCAGCTTGTACGGATGATGCTGGCGCAACCGGCGAAGGCGCGACAGCGGCGAAAGGGTATCGGCAAGTACAGTCATGGCAGGCCTCCGGGAGGAAAAGATCAGTTCAGCGTGATCGTCTGGACGGTCGAAGCGGCGCCGTGCTCGAAGGCGGCATCTGCCCAGCTCGGCGGGCCCATGCGGACGGGCGCATCGTTGGAGAAGCCGTAAGGTTCGGACGGAATGCCGATCAGGTTGCGGTCGAGTTTCCCGTTGCCGTTGACGTCGTGAAAGAGCTTGATGCCGTAGGTGCCGAGCGCGACGCCTTCGAAGCTGACCCGCACCGTCTCGCCAGAAACCTCGGCAACGGCGCCTTGCAGGGACTTGTTGGCTGAAAATCCGTTGGCATCGAACAGGGCCACGAACACCTTGCCGGTGGCCGACTGGATGTTGGTGATGTCGATGTTCAGGGTTTCAGCGCTGGCGGCGGGTGCCGCGGCGAGGGAAAGGGCGATGGCGGCGGTCAGGAAGCGGTTCATGGTCTTGTCCTTTCAGGGTTGTTGGCCGGGTCTGGCCGGGGTTGATGAGGACAAGGTGCCGGGCCGCGCCGGGGGCTGCCACACGGATTGCGTAATGCGGCTGGAGTCCTTCGCGAAATGCGGCCAGAACCGTTCGCGAAGCGCCAAATGCAGGGGGTTTTCGGCTTGCGTATCGCGATTGACTGGCGGACACGGGCCCGCGAACTAGGCGTCTACGCCGCGATCGGCCTGTTCCTGGCGTTCATCGAACCTTACGACGCCACGCGCGGCCTGCCCTTCTGGGTGGCCTTTCTGTATTGGACCGGCCTTATCCTTATCGGTAGCCTGTCTGGCGAGACAGTCCGCAAGAGCGCCAACCATCTTTGGCCGGATTTACCGATCCCGGTCAGGCTCGCGATCATTTCGGTGGCCTCGGCGGCCGCTGTCACGATGGCGATCTTCGTGGTCGAGCGGGTGCTGAACAGCCGGCAGATCCCGCTGGAATTCCTGCCGACCCTGTTCGGACTTGTCTGGGTGATTTCCGCCGCGATGACCGGGATCGGGTTTATGATGGACCGCACAATCCTGGCGCCGCCGCCGACAGCGCCTGAAGGCGCCGGCCCGGTGGAAACCTTCCTGTCGCGGCTGCCCCTC
>DNFL01000317.1 GCA_003486945.1 Hyphomonas sp.
GGCGGTATCCGGGCGCAGAGATTACCGCGAACGCGGCAATCCCGGAGCTTGGCCCGATGGAAGCAGAAGGTAACCCTGCCCTGCTTTTGTCACGGCGTCCGGACATTGCGGCGCTTGAAGCGCAGGTGGTGGGCGCAGGCTTGCGGGCTGAGGAAGCACGCCTCGCGATGCTGCCGGCGCTGAGGCTGAGCGGCACTGCCGGCAACGACTCCACCGAGTTGCGGGATGTGTTCGATCCGGCGCTGATCGGCGCGCGGCTGGTGGCGAACCTGACGCAGCCGCTGTTCACCGGCGGGCGCCTGAAAGCGCAGCAGGAAGCCGCCATCGCACGGCTTGAAGCAACGGTCGCCTCATATGCCGGCGGCGTTCTGACGGCGTGGCGCGAAGTGGAAGATGCGCTGACGGCGGATATTCTGCTGGCCCAGCAGGAGGCGGCACAGTTTGTCGCTTTCGAGGAAGCGCGGTATGCTGAGGATCTCGCAGAGCGCCAGTATATCAGCGGCACCATCACGATCTTCAATCTGATCGACGCCCAGACCCGTCACCTGACGGCGGAAAGCCAGTTCGTTTCTGCCCGCGCCAGCCGGGCGCGCAACCGGGTGTCATACCATCTCGCCCTTGGCGGAGGCGTCCCCGTCGCCGTCGCTGACGACTTCCTCTTCGAACCAGATGCCGCAGAAGCCGGCAGGAGCCAGTAATCATGGGTCGTATCATCGCCATCATCGCCCCGATCGCCATCATTCTCTTTCTCGGCATTGGCGGCTTCATAGCTATCCAGGCGATGAAACCGGAGCCAGAGAAGAACGAGGAGCCGCGCGCGGGCCTCAACGTGTTTGCCGAGCCGGTGCGCGAAGGCGCGCTGACGCTGACAGTGAGCGCGCAGGGCGAAGTGAAGCCGAAGCGCGAGATTGTCGTGGCGCCGCAAATTTCGGGACGCATCTCGTATGTCTCGCCGGACTTCATCGATGGCGGCTTCATCCGCCGCGGCCAGGTGCTGATCCGCGTTGAAGCGCAGGACTATGAGCTGGGCGTTGTGCGCGCCCGCTCGACGGTGGCTTCGGCCGAGCAGCGCCTGGCGCGCGAGATTGCCGAGTCGGAACTGGCACTGCAGGACCTGCAGGACCTTGGCATGACCGACGCCTCTCCCCTCGCCCGCCGCGAGCCGCAGCTGGCTGAAGCGCGCGCCTCGCTCGAAGCGGCAAAGGCGCAGCTTCAGGACGCTGAACTCGCCCTCGCCCGCACGGCGGTGGTTGCCCCCTTTGATGGCCGGGTGCGCGAGCGCAGCGTCGATATCGGCCAGGTGGTTGCGCCGGGACAATCGCTGGGCCGGATCTTCGGCACCGAAACGGTCGAGATTTCCCTGCCGCTGAAGGATGCCGAGCTCGGCCGCCTCGGCCTGCCGATCGCGTTTGCCGCCAGCGAACAGACGCCGGGCCCGGAAGTGATCTTCACGGCCAGGGTGGGCGGCGAGCCGCGCACCTGGCGCGGTACGATCGTGCGCACCGGCGCGGCGATCAACCCGCAGACGCGCCAGATCAACGTGATTGCCGAACTCAACGATCCCTTCGGCAAGGGCGCCGACAATGGCGCACCGATGGCGCCGGGATTGTTCGTGAACGCACAAATTCAGGGCAAGAGCCTCGACTATGTGCTGATCGCGCCGCGCTCGGCGCTGCGCGGCGATGACCGCCTCTATATCGGCGACCCGGAAAGCGGAAAGCTGTCGATCCGCACCGTTGACGTTGTGTTTTCCGACAAGGACGGCGCCTATTTCCATACAGGCGCGGTGACCGGCGAACTGGCCATCACCAGCCCGATCCAGGCGCCGTTCGACGGGATGAGCCTGACCGTGATGCAGCGCATGGAAGACGGCACCGTGAAAGTGCACAACCCGCCCAAGCCCGCCGAGAAGGCGACGGAAGCGGAGCAGACAAAGTCAGTATCCAATTCTGAAGGATCTGCCCAAGGAACGGCATCGTCGCCTGGTTTGCCCGCAACTCGGTTGCGGCAAACCTCCTGATGTTCATCTTCTTCGCAGGCGGCGTGTTCGGCTATTCCGCGATGGAACGGGAGATGTTCCCGGTCGTGAAGGTTTCCGGCGCTTCGGTATCGGTTGCCTGGACCGGCGCCTCGCCGCGCGACATCGAAGACCAGATCGTCACCCGGATCGAAGAAGCGGTGGCCGATATCAATGGCCTTGACCGTATCACATCGATCTCCAGCGAAGGCTTCGGCGTGGTGAACATCCGCGGCCGCGACGATATCGACATGAAGGAATTTCTCGACGAGGTGAAACTCCGCGTCGACCAGATCAACAACCTTCCGCAAGCTGCCTTCCAGCCGCAGGTGACGCGCTGGGAACAGCGCAACTGGTTCATGGGCCTCGCCGTGCACGGCGACCTGGACGCGCGCACGCTGCGCAAGATCGGCGAGAAGGTGCGCGACAATATTGCCCAGCTGCCGGGCGGCGAACTTGCCGTGCTGCAGGGCACGCAGGCCGAACAGGTCAGCATCGAGGTTTCGGAAGAAGCGCTGCGCCGGTTTGGCCTCAGCCTTAGCGATGTGGCGCAGGCTGTGCGCCGCTCCTCGCTCAACTCTTCCGGCGGGCGCATCGAGTCGCCGGTCGGCGACGTTTCGCTGACCGCGCGCAACCTTGCCGACAATGCCGAACAGTTCGGCGAAATCATCATCCGTCAGTCGACGGATCAGGGCACCGTGCGCGTCGCGGATGTTGCCAATGTGATTGACGGCTTCGTCAGCAACCGCCTGCAGACGAGTTTCAACGGCCGCACGGCCGTGTTCGTGATGATGCCCGAACCGGACACGATGGACATCACGCGCTATGCGGAAGGCTTCCGCAAATATATCGAGCGCGCCAACAATCCGTCGAACGGGATCCTGCCGGAAGGCGTGAAGATCGACATTCTGTGGGACGATTCCGAAACCTTCCAGGCGCGGATGGACCTGATCAGCACCTCGGCGCTGCAAGGCGCGGTGCTGGTGATGCTGGTGCTGATCCTGTTCCTGCGACCGGTCGTGGCCTTCTGGGTGACGATCGGAATTTTCACGGCCTTTGCCGGCGCGATCATGCTGTTGCCGGGCTTTGGTGTGTCGTGGAACATCCTGTCGACTTTCGCGGTGCTGCTGGTCATCGGCGTTATCGTGGATGATGCGATCATTGTCGGCGAGAACATACACAGGGAAGTCGAAAGCGGGCGGCGAGACGGGGTTGATGCCGCCATTGTCGGAACGCAGCTGGTGATCAAGCCGGTGATCTTCGGCGTGCTGACCACGATCATCGCCTTCCTGCCCTGGGCGTTCATCACGGGTCCGACGCGGATGTTTACGCAGCAGATCACGTTCGTGGTTGTTGCGGCGCTGCTGATCTCGATCATCGAGTCGATGTTCATCTTGCCGGCGCACCTTGCGCACATGAAGAAGCAGAAATTCGACGGACCGACGGGCAAGTTCCTGTCGCTGCAGCGCCGGATAGCCGACAGCCTTCTCTGGTTTGCGAGCCATATCTACCGGCCGGTTCTCGAACTCGCGATCCGGTTCCGCTATGCGACCGTGGCGCTGTTCATCTCCTTCTTCATGCTGGCGATCTCGCTGCAGTCGAGCGGCCTGGTACCGTTCAAGTTCATGCCGGAGATCGAGGCGGACCTGATCCAGGTGAATATCGAGATGCCGGACGGCACGCCGTTCGAGCGGGTGCTGCAAGTGCGCGACCAACTGCATGCAGGAATCGAGTCAGCGCGCGAGACGACGCGCAAGGAGCATCCGGAAATCGAAGCCGGGCTGATCCGAGATGCGTCCGTTGTTGCGGGCGGTCGGCGCGTGCAGGCCTGGATCGGTCTCATTCCGCCGGAGGAGCGCCCCGAGGAAATCCGTTCGAAGGACATCGCGGAAGCGCTGCGCCTGGCGACCGGCGAAATTCAGGATGCGGAAGAAATTGATTTCGCCTTCACCTTCAACCAGCCGGACACGGGCGTCAGCTTTGCACTGAGCCATCCGGACCTTGAACGTCTGCGCGCGGCCGCCGACTTCACGAAAGCGCAGCTCGCCTCCTATTCCGAAGTCTATGACATCACCGACAACCTCTCCTCGGCAGCCGAAGAGATCCAGATCCGGATGAAACCCGGTGCCGAAACGCTTGGTGTCACGCTGCAGGATGTGTCGAACCAGCTGCGCCAGGCCTATTTCGGTGAGCTTGCCGACCGGATGGCGCGCGACGGCCAGGACGTCGAAGTGCGCGTGCGCCTGCCGGAATCGGACCGCACGGATCTCGACAGCCTCGCAGCCATCCGTATCCGGACGCTGGACAGGCGCGAGATTCCGGTGACGGAAGTTGCCGAGTTCACCTATGCGCCGGGCATCAACCGTATCGTGCGCCGCAACCGCGTGCGGTCGGTGACCGTGACCGCCGATGTGCTCGGCGATGGCGGGCGCGGGCGCATCATGGAAGCGATGGAGAAAGAGTTCTGGCCGAAATTCCGTCAGGAGTTCCCGGACGTGACCCGCGGTGAAGCCGGCGGCTTCGAGCAGGAGCAGGAATTCTTTGCGGAGATCAACCGCCTGATCCTGATCGCGTTCGGTGCGATGTACATCCTTCTGGCAATCGCCTTCCGGTCATATGCCCAGCCTGTGCTGCTGATGACGGCCCTGCCCTTCGCCTATTGCGGCGCGATCTTCGGTCTGGCCATCACGGGCACACCGATGGCGATGTTCGCCTTCTTCGGCATCGCGGCCGCGGCCGGCGTCGTCATCAACGACAACCTTGTGATGATCGACTATGTGAACCGCAGGCGTGAGGAAGGCGCAGGCGCCGTCCAGTCGCTGGTGGATGCCGGTGTCTCGCGCTTCCGTCCAATCCTCCTGACCTCGGTCACGACCTTTGTCGGTATCCTGCCGCTGCTCGCCGAGAAGTCGGTGCAGGCGCAGTTCCTGCAGCCGATGATCGTGTCGCTCGGCTATGCAGTGGCGTTCGCGCTGTTCGTATCGCTGCTGATGGTGCCCGCGATGTATGCGGTCGGTGTCGAGATCGGTCGCATCTTCCGCTGGACATGGGGCGGCAAGCCGTATCGCCAGATCGGCGAGAGCTATAGCGGCCATGCCACGATCGACGAAGAAGAACTGATCGGCACCAGCGGCGGGCGTACGTCACCGGCCGAGTAAGCGGACCTCCGGTCCGGCGCGTAGAGTAGCCACGCAATTACAGGAATGCCCCGCCAGTTCAGCGGGGCCATACAGGGAGTATTACAATGAAACGTCTCATGCTCGGCGCAGCTTCGCTCGCGCTCATCACGGCCTGTGCGCATCACAAGGATGTCGAAGTGCCCGCCCTCGCGGAGGCAAAGCCAGCCCCGGCGATGACAGCGGAAGGCAAGTATGTGACGCCGGAAGGCCTGGAATTGTGGGCACAGGATGTCTGGGGAGAGTGGGGCATCAATCTCGACAACCGCAATCTTTCCGTGAAGCCGGGCGACGATTTCAACGCCTATGTCAACGGCGCGTGGATCTCGACATTTGAGATCCCGGCGGACCGGACCCGCTATGGTTCGTTCGACCTTCTCGGTGAGAAATCCGAGCAGCGCGTGCGCAAGATCATTGAGGAACTCAGCGCCGCATCGCCCGATGGCGCGACGCTTGAAGGCAAGATTGCTGCCTTTTACAACGCCTAAACGAACACCGGCGCCATCGAGGCGGCTGGCCTTACGCCGGCTGAACCCGTCCTTGCACAGATCAAGGCTGCTGCGACGCGCGATGACCTCGCCGTGCTTTTTTCGACCAATGGCGTGCCCTCCCCGTTTGGCGGCTTTGTGGATATCGATTCCAAACAAACCGACCAGTACATCTTCTACGTGAACCAGGGCGGCCTCGGCATGGGCGACCGGGACTATTACCTGGTCGACAGCGAAAAGAACCTCGAACTGCGCGCAGCCTATGTCACCATGGTGACGACGCTGCTGACCGCGGCCGGCTTTGATGATCCGGCCGCTGCGGCGGCGAGCGTCCTGGACCTCGAGACCTCGATCGCGAAAGCCCATTGGGACCGCGCGATCGGCCGCAACCGCAACCTCACCTATAACAAGCTGTCGAAGGCCGAACTGATCCAGCTGGGCGGCGCCTTCCCGACGGCGAAAGTGCTGGAAGAGTCGAAACTCGGCGGTCAGGAATTTTTCGTCGTGCGCCAGGTTACTCCGACGACGGAAGAAATCGCCGAGAACGGCCTGTCTGCCGAAGACGTGGCCAAGGTTTCCGGCGGCGGTGTCGAAGACATCTTCAAGATCATGGCGGAAGCGCCGATGGACAGCTGGAAAGCCTGGCTGGCGGCCGGTTACCTGCGTGGCAATTCGGACGTTCTGCCCAAGCATATCGATGACACCGTATTTGCCTTCTACGGAACCGCTCTCACCGGAACGACCGAGCAGCGCCCGCGCTGGCGCCGCGGCGTGACGGCGGTCGAAGACTCGCTCGGCGAAGGCGTCGGCAAGGTCTATGCCGAGCGGTACTTCCCGGCCGAGAACAAGGCCGCGATGGACGATCTGGTGGCGAACCTGCGCAAGGCGATGGCGTCGAACCTCGACGAGCTGACCTGGATGGGCGACACGACGAAGGCAGAGGCACGCGACAAGCTGGCTAAGTTCACCCCGAAGATCGGCTACCCGGAAAAGTTCGAGACCTATGACACGCTGACTGTTGGCGACAGCGCGTTCGCGAACTCGGCCGCAGCCGGCGAGTGGGCGTATAACGATATGATCTCGCAGCTCGGCCAGCCGATCGACAAGACGGAATGGGGAATGCTTCCCCAGACAGTGAACGCTTACTATTCGCCGAACCGCAACGAGATCGTCTTCCCGGCAGCCATCCTGCAGCCGCCCTTCTTCAACCTGTCAGCCGACCCGGCGATCAATTACGGCGCCATCGGCGGCGTGATCGGTCACGAGATGGGCCATGGCTTTGACGATCAGGGCTCGAAATCGGACGGCGACGGCGTGCTTCGCAACTGGTGGACGCCTGAAGACGAAGCCAATTTCCGTGAGCTGACGGACGCGCTGGTGAGCCAATACAACACGTTCTGCCCGCTGGACGATGGTCAGACCTGTGTCAACGGCCGCCTCGCCCTCGGCGAGAATATCGGCGACCTCGGCGGCCTGTCGATGGCGCACAAGGCCTACCGCCTGAGCCTCGACACCAACGGCGACGGTGTTGTCAGCGCTGATGAGGAAGCCCCGGTGCTGGACGGCCTGACCGGCGACCAGCGCTTCTTCATGGCCTGGGGCCAGGTATGGCGGGCGAAATACCGCGACGAAGCCCTCCGCCGCCAGCTGCAGCAGGGCCCGCACTCGCCGCCGCAATACCGGATCAACGGCATCGTTCGTAACTTCGACGAATGGGACGAGGCCTTCGACGTGCAGCCGGGGGACGCGCTTTACCTTCCGCCGGAAGAGCGTATCCGTATCTGGTAACGATAGAAAGTCGTTTCAAAACAAGGCCGGACGCCC
>DNFL01000400.1 GCA_003486945.1 Hyphomonas sp.
GTTGCAGCTCCCACGCCGCGATATGAGGTGATCCCCAGTGTCTTCCTCCGTATGCAGATCGAAGACCGGCAGGCTTTCGCGCCCGGTGCATACGAAGATGAAATCCTTCCGGCGCTGCGGGCAGGTGAGCTGTCCAAAATCTCGATTGAGGCGCATACGGACGGCGCCGGCGAGCGCGAGGCCGAGCGCGCGCTCAGCCAGTCCTGGGCCGAGGCCATGCGCGACTGGCTGCTCGCGCAAGGCGTTGATCCGGCGATCATCGTGAGCGCGACAGGCTATGGTAGCGACCGGCCGCTGGAAATCGTGGACGAGGGCCAGCCTTCGGCGATAAGCCAGCGTATCGAAGTGAGAATTGAATACAGATACGGCGTCATTCGTTATCTCGAAGACGAAGACTAACGCCGCGCGCGGGAGGAATAGCATGACATCACGCCACCTCGTGGACCCCGAGCTGCTGCCTCTGATCGAGGCGATGCCGACGGTCACCCTGTCGGCGGAGAACCTTGGCGTCATCCGGCAGGCGCGCGACGCGATGCTGGCGATGCTGCCGCCGTTTCCGGAGAGCGTGGCGGTGGAGGAACGCTTCATTCCGGGTCCGGTGGGTGCGCCGGATGTGCGGGTGAAGGTCTACCGGAAAAAGTCCGGCGCTGCCTCCCACCCCGCGATCCTGCACCTTCACGGCGGCGGCTATATCATGGGCAATCCGGAATTCATGGGGCCGCAATGTGCGCTCTGGGCGGATGTGTTTGACGCAGTTGTAGTGGCTCCCGCTTACCGGCTGGCGCCGGAGACGGCCTTTCCCGGCAATGTCGAGGACGCCTATGCGGCGCTCGCCTGGGCCGTGAAACATGCCGGCGAGCTTGGCATCGACACGACCCGTATCGCGGTGGCGGGCGAGAGTGCCGGCGGCGGGCTGGCCGCGGCGCTTGCCTTGCTGGTGCGTGACCGGGGCGAATACCGTTTCTGCCATCAGCAGCTGATCTTCCCGATGATCGACGACCGCACAGCGGTGTGCGCCGGTCTCTCGCCGATGTACGGCGAATATGTCTGGAACAATGGCTCCAACCATTTCGGCTGGTCGAGCCTCTTGGGCAAGGCGCCCGGCAGCGCGGATGTCTCGCCCTACGCTGCCGCGGCCCGCGCGGAGGATGTTTCCGGCCTGCCGCCGGTCTTCATGGCGACCGGCGCGCTTGATCTGTTCACAGAAGAAAACCTCGATTACGCGAAGCGCCTGATGGCGGCCGGCGTGCCGGTCGAACTACACGTCTATCCCGGCGCGCCGCACGCCTTCATGCAATATCCGGGCGTCGCGGTGACAAAGCAGTACATGCGCGACGCGATGGCCGCACTGGCGCGCGGCCTGGGTGTCCAGTCTTAGGCCGAAGCGCGCAGCATCCAGACCGTCTTCTCGGCAATTTGCGCGCGCTGGGTGAACAGGTCGACCGAGACCGGGTCGCCATTCTTCTCGGCCACCTTGATGCCCGCCTTCGCGGCGCGGCTGACCGCCTCGTGCCCGGCGGCGAGGTTTTTCACCATGTCGGCGGCCTCCGGCACGCCATTGTCCGGCGGAATCGTTGCGCTCGCCAGCATCTCGCCGCTTGATCCCGGCGCGAAATGGCCGAGGGCACGGATGCGTTCCGCAATCAGGTCCAACGCGTTCCACAGCTCGACATACTGCGTCATGAACATGCCATGCAGCTCGTTGAAGCGCGGTCCGGTCACGTTCCAGTGGTAGCCGTGGGTCTTGGTGTAGAGCGCGTAAGTCTCGCCCAGCAACGCCTTCAGCGCCTCGGCGGAGGATTTGCGGGCGGCGTCTGTCAGTCCGATATCGATCGCCATGTCAGTCTCCTTGCAGCGTTCGCAATCTGTGCACCGGATATGGGCATGCGCCCACCCGTGCACAAATGCGTATTGTCCGAAGCGGGTATAGGCTGCGTCTATGACAACGCGGCACAGAACCGCTGGATCCGCACCAGTGCTTCCTTCAGAACGGCGTCGGACGTCGCGTAGGAAATGCGGAACGTGCCGGGCAGGCCGAAGGCTTCGCCGAAGACGAGGGCGACCTTTTCCGCCTCGAGCAGTTCTGCCGCGAAGGTCTTGTCGCTGTCGATGACCGTGCCCGAAGGGGCCTTCTTGCCGATCAGGCCGGTGCAGGACGGGTAGACATAGAACGCGCCCTCCGGCTTCGGGCAGACGATGCCGGCGGCCTTGTTCAGGCCCTCGACCATCAGGTTGCGGCGGCCTTGATAGGCGGCGCGGAACCCGGGCAGGAAGTCCTGCGGGCCGTTCAGCGCCTCGACGCTCGCCCATTGGCTGACCGAGCAGGGGTTGGACGTCGACTGGTCCATCACCTTGCGCATCGCGCCGATCAGTTTCTCCGGCCCTGCGGCATAGCCGATGCGCCAGCCGGTCATGGCATAGGCCTTGGAGACACCGTTCATCGTCAGTGTACGGTCGTAGAGCGCGGGCTCTACCTGCGCGATGGTGGAGTATTCGAAGCCATCATAGACGAGGTGTTCGTACATATCGTCGGTCAGCACCCAGACCTGTGGATGTCGCAGCAGCACATCGGCGAGGCCTTTCAGTTCGGCGCGCGTGTAGGCCGCGCCGGTCGGGTTCGAGGGCGAGTTGAGGATCAGCCACTTGGTTTTCGGCGTGATCGCGGCTTCCAGCGCTTCGGGTGTCAGCTTGTAGTTCGAGTTCGGCCCGCAGCTGATGGCGACAGGCTTCGCGCCCGCCAGCAGCACGATTTCCGGATAGCTGACCCAGTAGGGCGCCGGGATGATCACTTCGTCGCCCACGTTCAACGTCGCAATCAGCGCGTTGAACAAGACCGCCTTGCCGCCCGGCGAGACGTTCACCTGCGAAGGCTTGTAGGAGAGCCCGTTCTCGCGCGCGAACTTGGCGCAGACGGCTTCCTTCAGCTCCGGGATACCGTCGGAGGGCGTGTATTTCGTCTTGCCATCTCGGATGGCGCGAATGGCGGCTTCCTTGATGTTCTCCGGCGTGTCGAAATCCGGCTCGCCTGCGCCAAGGCCGATCACATCCAGGCCTGCCCGCTTCATCTCGTTTGCCTTGGTCGTCACGGCAATCGTGGCGGAGGGCTTCACGCGGGAGATGGCTTCGGAAAGCTGGATGTCGGCGGCCATGGAAGAGGGGTCCTTCGTTCAAGGGAGGCGGCGCACGCATACCGGGGCGCCCCTGCCTCCGCAAGGCGCAGGCCGGCCCGCAGCCGCCGAAAGGTTTGGTTTCCCGCAGATTGCGCCGGTAAGGAAAACTTCCGTCCCGGAATTGGCCCGGAAGTAAAATGATCGGCGCAGAATTCCCGTCCGGCTGGGCATTAAAGGCTATTGGGCAGGCCCGGAGACGGAAGATGGAAGGTGGATTGTGGAAAGCGCGGATTGAGTCCGCGTTGGCCAGTATCGGACGGGACATTGGCGACATGTATCGCCAGGCGACATCCTTTCTTGGCCATCTCAGCATGTCGGAGCGTCTGGTCCTGATCGGACTGGCGCTGATGGGTACACTTTACCTGCTGATCAGCCATATCGCGCGCCGGCGCAAAGGAGAGGCAGCAGAGAGCCGGTTTGTCGGCATCCTGTTCGGGATTGTCGCCATTGCGGCCGGGGCAGGCTGGCTGATCGCATCAGACCGCGTGGCCTGACACCCTTCCGGGCAGGCCGCGGCGGGGCTATCTGTCTGGCATGAGCGAGAATCAGCCCGGCGCCGCGCCCCTGCGCGGGGTCGATGTCATCCGCGAAAACCTGCGCCTGCTTCCTGCGAAGCCGGGCGTCTACCGCATGTTCGGGGACGCGGACGAAGTACTGTATGTCGGCAAGGCACGCGACCTGAAGGCGCGCGTCTCGAACTATACAAGGATGGGCGGGCATACCCAGCGCATCGCCCGGATGATCTCGCAGACGCGACGGATGGAGTTCGTCGTCACCGAAAGCGAAACCGAGGCGCTGCTGCTGGAGGCAAGCCTCGTCAAATCGCTGAAGCCTCGCTTCAACGTGCTGCTGCGCGACGACAAGTCGTTCCCCTACATTCTCATCCGCCGCAATCATGAGGCGCCGCAGATCAAGAAGTATCGCGGCTCGAAACAGGACGAGGGCGACTATTTCGGCCCCTTCGCCAGTGCCGGCGCTGTGATGCGCACGCTCGACACGCTGCAGAAAGCCTTCCTGCTGCGCACCTGCGAAGACAGCGTCTATTCCGCCCGCACGCGGCCCTGCATGCTGCACCAGATCAAGCGTTGCGCCGCGCCCTGTGTCGGGCTGATCTCCAAGGAAGATTATGAGGAGCTTGCCAACGAAGCGGCGGACTTCCTGCGCGGCAAGGGCGCTGACCTGCAGAAACGCCTCGCCGCTGAAATGGAAGCCGCTGCCGAGGCCATGCAATTCGAGGACGCCGCCCGCCTGCGCGACCGGATCCGCGCCCTCGCCCATGTCCGCGCGTCGCAGGATGTGAACCCGGACGGCATCGAGGAGGCAGACGTGTTCGCCATTGCCATGGATGGCGGCGTTTCCTGCGTGCAGGTCTTCTTCATCCGCGCCGGCCAGAACTGGGGCGCGACGGTGCACTTCCCGCGCCATGAGCGTGATCAGACCACGGAAGAAATCCTCGCCGCCTTCCTCGTGCAGTTCTATGACAAACGCCCGCCGCCTCGCCTGATCCTCGTCAACGAGACGCCGGAGCAGGCGGAACTGATCGAGGAAGCCCTCGCGCTGAAGGCTGGCCGGAAAATCGAACTGCGCCGCCCCGAACGCGGCGCCAAGCGTGACCTGCTCACCCAGGCTGAACGCAACGCCGCCGAAGCCTTGACGCGCAAGCTGTCCGAATCCGCGAGCCAGGAACGCCTGCTGGCCGAGGTGCAGAAAGTGTTCGAATTGCCGGACGTGCCGGAGCGGATCGAGGTCTACGACAACTCCCACATCCAGGGCACCAATGCCGTCGGCGGCATGATCGTTGCGGGCCCGGAAGGCTTCCGCAAGCAGGCCTACCGCAAGTTCAATATCAAGGATGCTGACCTCGTGCCCGGCGATGATTTCGGCATGATGCGCGAAGTCATGCGCCGGCGCTTCTCGCGCGCGCTGAAGGAACGCGAGGCGGGCGAAGTCAATGACTGGCCGGATCTGGTGCTGATCGATGGCGGCCTCGGCCAGCTGAACGCGGTGATCGAAACCCTTGCCGAGCTTGGCCTGACGCCGGAGGATGTCACCCTCGTCTCCATCGCCAAGGGTGTGGACCGCAATGCCGGGCGCGAACAGTTCTTCCGGCCCGGCCGCGCGCCGTTCAAGCTGCCGGAGAAGGCTCCTGTTCTATATTATCTGCAGCGCCTGCGCGATGAAGCCCACCGCTGGGCCATCGGTGCGCACCGCGCCAAACGCTCCGCCGACATTGTGAAATCTCCGCTGGACGAGATCGAAGGCATCGGCCCGACGCGGAAGAAGGCGCTGCTGCACCATTTCGGCTCCGCCCGCGGCGTCTCGCGTGCCAAGGTGGCGGACCTGATGGAAGTCGACGGTGTCAACGAAGCCCTCGCCATCCGCATCCATGGCCATTTCAACGGCGGGTGAGCTTCCACAGGGCTTAACCCTTTATGGGCTTACGCCCGGCGCCCCGATCCCCTATATTAGAGGGGTCTTCGGACTATGGCGATAAACGCGCGTGTAATAAGCGGCTCGGACCCGGGGGCGGTACCCGGCGGCTCCACCAAAAGGCGGCTCTCTATGGCCGCCTCCTGATGGGGCCGAAATAGTGTCGACGGACGTGTAAAGACGAGGCTTTCGCTCGCTTGAGCTGCGTTAGAAGCTCAAAAGCAAATAGTTGCAAACGACAACTTTGCTGAGGGCGAACTGCTCGCCGCGTAAGCGGTGACGGTTTTTCCGACCTAAGTCCTCCGGTTTCAGACCCGGAGGCGGGGCCCGGTGGCGCCTGGCAACAGAAGCCACCACTTTCTCCCTCGCCTTCTCTCGCGTGTTTTGATTGCCCCGAGGGGCAATCTGCCTATGCTCCTCTGCAAAACCAGAGACGGAGGAAACGACATGGGCCAATCAGGCATCAACCGACGGCAGATGCTCGGCGTATCAGCCGCTGCGCTCGGCACGGCGTGCGCTACGTCGGCAGCAGGCGCTGAGGCGCCGCCGCTTGCGGGCAAGACGATCCTTATCACCGGCTCCGCCTCCGGTTTCGGCCGGGCAGGCGCGGAACACTATGCCCGCCTCGGCGCGCGCGTGTTCGCCACGATGCGGAACTTGCCGCGACCCGAAGCGGCGGAACTCACGAAACTCGCCGCCGATGAAAACCTCGCCATCGAGGTGGTCGAGATCGATGTGATGTCGGACGACAGCGTGAAGGCCGGTGTCGCCACTGTGCTGGAGAAAACCGGCGGCACGCTCGACATCCTCATCAACAATGCCGGCATCGGTCTCGGCGGGCCGATGGAAGTGCAGGACATGGAAGCGACGACGCTCCTGTTCGAAACCAATGTCTTCGGGCCCCACCGCATGGCCCTCGCCGTGCTGCCCGCTATGCGCGCGGCGAATAACGGGCAGATCTTCCAAATCTCGTCGCAACTCGGCCGCGTCATCGCGCCGGGCCTTGGCCATTACTCGCCGACCAAGTTCGCGCTCGAGGCCCTCAGCGAAGGCATGGCCTATGAACTCGTGCCGCACGGTATCGAGGTCACGATCATCCAGCCCGGCGGCTATCCCACCAGCATCTGGACCAAGAGCCGCGACCGCGCCGATGCCCTGCTCGCGCGCACCCCGCAATCGGTGCTGGACGCCTATCCGGAAATCTCCGCCGGCATGCGCGAAACCCGCACCGGCGGCACCACCGATCCGATGGATATTCCCCACGCCATCACCGAGATCATCCTGATGCCGCGCGGCACGCGGCCTCTGCGTCGCCCCGTGCATCCGGGGCCGAAGCCGCAGGAAGCGATCAACGAGGTCTCCCGCCAGACCCAACTCGCCATGCTCGGCAACTCGCCCTTCGGCCCATGGGTGAAGGACGTGCTCGATTAGGCCTGCCTGTCGAGTGATGGGTTCCAGTGTTTCGGCCTGACGCCCAACCCTACCGCGCGGGCCGGCAGCTGGCGCAGCGCGGGGAACCATCGCAGCAGTCGCAGGGCAAACGGTGGACGTATCCGCGTATTCGCGGTCAGGGCAGGCACCAGAACCGCATTGTGCGCCAGAACCTGCGCAGATTGCGTCATGCGTGAGGGCCAGGCGCGGCGTTTCTGTACGGCCGCCAGATGTTCTGTAGTCAGACGGTTTTCCCGCAATGGAGGACCTAGGATGCGCGCTGCTGCAATTGCGTCCTGCACGGCAAGGTTCACGCCTACGCCGCCGACCGGAGACATCGCGTGCGCCGCGTCTCCGATGAACAGGAGGCCGTCCGTCCACCACGTCGTCAACCGGTTCACCTGCACGGACAGGAGTTTCACATCTTCCCAACTCCGGATGTCACCCGTAACTGCCGCCAGCTGTGGCTCCATCCGTGCGACGCGCGCCCGGAACGCTTCCAGCCCCGCCGCCCGCATCACAGCGTCTGCCCCTTTCGGAAAGGGCAAGGCGCATTGCCAGTAGTCGCCGCGATTGATCATCACGAGCAAGCCGTCGCGGCTGATGCTGCCCAGCGTTGCTGTTGCATTGCCAGCATCGCGCGGCAAGCGGAACCAGAACACATCGATCGGCGCACCAAGGTCTTTCACCGGCAGGCCGCTCTGTGCGCGCAGTTCAGATCCGCGCCCGTCCGCGCCCACCGTCAGCGCCGCGCGGATTTGTACCCGCCCGTCCGGTGTGTCCGCTTCCAGCCCTGTCACCCGGCCTGCATCCTCCGTGTACTGCACAGCGTACGCAGACATCATCAGATGAAATCCGGCCAAGGCCCGTCCCGCATCCGAAATATGATCCAGGAAGTCCCATTGCGGCATCATCGCCACGAATGGGGCGACCACGTCCAGATGGCGGAAATCTGCGACCGGAAACATCTCGCCTTCC
>DNFL01000175.1 GCA_003486945.1 Hyphomonas sp.
TCGATCAGCCAGGCGTGATGCAGGCGTTCGTTTTCGAAAGCCTCCACGAACCGGCGTTCGGCGCAGGCATGCCCGAACAGAGGCAGGGCGATGCTCATGCGCTCGCCCCGGCGGGTTTCATCAGGGCGGAGATATGCTTCCAGGCAGCGTCGGCGACTTCAGCCGGGCTGCGGCTTGCATCGATCAGCTTGCAGCGGTCCGGTTCCTTGCGTGCAAGGTCAGCAAAGGCGTACCGGACGGCTTGATGAAAATCCTGCCCGCGCTGCTCGAACACATCCGGCGCGAGATTGCGCGCGGCGCGGCGTTGCAGCGTGACGCTCACCGGCGCATCAAGGATCAACGTGAGGTCTGGCCGTGTATCGGCGACGACATGCGATTCAAAACGCAGCAGGATGTTCTCCGCAACGGCCCCAGAGACGCCCTGATAGACGCGTGTGGAGTCTGCAAAGCGATCACAGATCACCCATTTGCCTTCGGCGAGCGCCGGACGAATCAGGCCGTCAAGATGTTCGCTGCGCGCAGCATTCATCAGCAGTGCTTCGGCGAGCGGCGAAAATGCCTTCCCGCCTGGCGGTGTCAGCACGAGGGCGCGGATCGCTTCGGCCTTTGCCGTACCGCCGGGTTCGCGGGTGAGAACAGCTTCAAAGCCCTGCTCTGCCAGCCGGTCGCGCAAGGCGGCCTGGAGCGTGGATTTCCCCGTCCCCTCGCCGCCTTCCAGCGTTACGAACCGGCCGCGCGGGCTGTTACTCATCCCCGCCTGTCTTCATGAATGTGCTGATGCCTTCAATGGCCATGCCGACGAAGCCGAGTTTCTTGACATCTGCTTCAGCGATAACGGGCGCAGAAACCGGCGCTTGACCCTCCAGCGTCACGACAAACTTGCCGACGACATCGCCCTTCTTCACCGGCGCACGGACGGCTTTGTCCAGAACGAGTTCTGCCTTTGCCTTGGAGTATGCGGCCTTGTGCCCAACAACCTTGATCGGCTCTGCCAGCGAAACCGGAACTGTGCGCTGCTCACCCAGCCAGACACTCACATCCGGAAGTTCTACCGTGTCCGGACCAATCGTCCTGAGGTCGAAGCTCTGGATCGCGACACGCATCAGCCGTTCGGCCTCCTGCGCACGCGCCGCCATTGTCGGCAGACCGTTGATGACAATCGTGCGGCGCACGCCGTCGCGCACGGCAGATGCGGTCAGTCCATATCCTGAAGATTCGAGGTGGCCTGTTTTCAGGCCATCTGCACCGGCGACTTCCAGAAGCGGATTGCGGTTCGCTTGCGTGTATTCGCGCCAGGTGTAGGACGGCAGCGAGTACCAGGGATAATACTGTGGGTACTTGTCGATCGTCATCTTCGCGATCTTCGCCAGATCAATCGCCGACACGACGTGCCCTTCACCTTCAAGCCCCGTCGTGTTGACGAAGTTTACGGACGAAAGTCCCATTTCATGTGCCATCTGCGTCATTCGCGCAGCAAAGGCCGGCTCTGACCCCGAAATGCCTTCGGCCAGCACGATACAGGCATCATTGCCCGACATGGTGATCACACCGTGCAGCAATTCTTCAACGGTCGGCGTGTCTTTAGGTTTCAGGCCCATGGTCGATGTGCCAGACGGAAACCCGCCGCGGCGCCACGCGTCTTCGCTGACCGTGAACTTGTCGGTCAGTGAGATTTCTCCCCGTTCAACCAGTTCGAACACGACCAGCGCGGTCATCATCTTGGTCATCGAGGCCGGCGTCATCGGCTCATCGCCGCGCTTGGAATACAGGATCTGACCTGTGTCATGGTCCATGATCACCGCAAACTCGGCTGGCGTGTCGATCAGCTGCGCTGCTGCCGGCATCGATGCTGCCAAGCCCATTGCCACTGCTGCCGAAATGATCCCGCGCAAGACTTTCACGAATTCCGTCTCCCTGCTTCTACAGCGGCCGCAACACGAAGCGCGGCCCTCTTCCCCGGATATCCGGGAAAAAGGGCCGGTTTGTGGTCAGCGTCAATGGGGTGTCTGCGAGGCATTCTACTCCGCAGACACCACCCGTCCGTTGCCTTTGCCTTCTGCATCGAGGCGGTCGCGGAGCTTTTGCGCGGATGCACGGTCGTCAAACGGGCCAACGCGGACCCTGAAATAATCGGCGCCGTTCACCCGGGCCGGCACAATTTCGGCTGGCAAGTTCGCGCTGAGGTCGCGGTACAAGGCATTCGCATTGCTCCTGTCCGAGAAGGATGCGACCTGGACGTAGACATTGGCTTTCGAGGTCGTTTGCGGCGCGACGTTCCAGTCAGCCGGCGGTTCTGGCCAGATAACTTCAGCACGTTTCACCGGAGTTGCCTTCTTCCCTGCCCCGCCAGCGAGTTCGTCGCCGCCGAGCAGTTCGTCTTCCGGCTGATAGGTATTCATGACAGGCGCGGCTTGCGCGCTCGCCTGAATGACGACCGGCTTGGGGCCTTGCGACTGTTTTTGAGGCGCGGCCGGCTGAAGCTCTGCCGGGCCGAGGTATTCGAACATCAGGTTCGCCTGCTCCGCGCCGGCAAAGCCGAGGGCCGCGGCTGCGCCGCGCGATACCTGGAAATCGGCGCCATCTTCGAACGGACCGCGATCATTGACACGCAACACAACCTGCCTGCCCGTGGCTGGGTTCGTCACCTTGGCATAGCTCGGCAGCGGCAGCGTCGGGTGCGCGGCAGACAGCTCGGCCTGGCTGAAAATCTCGCCATTCGCCGTCGGCAGGCCCGAAAACTCGTCTCCATAGACGATTGCGACGCCAGTTTCGGCAAAATCAGACGCCATTTTCGGCATCGGAATCGGTTCCGGTTTTGCGACCACGACAGGCTGCAGCGACACGGATTCTACGGCCGGTTCGCGAACTGGCGGGTTCAGGCGTGCGGCTGCAGCTTCAGCGTCAAACCGCCCCTGCGGCACTTCCGTAGCGGCTGGCGACACCGAAACTACCGGCGCCGGCTGGCTGACAGCGACCGGTGCCTGCCCCGGATACCGGAACTCGATGCGCTGTTTCGACTTGTCGACCGGAGCGGACGAGGTCGAGACCTGAGCCATTGCCGGAGCTGCAGTCGGCGAAGACGTCTTGTAGACAATCTGCGCGCCCTGGCGCGGGCCGGCGGCGGCAGGCATGGCGACAGCGCCCAGAACGCAGATCGACGCGGCAAGAGTCAGGGCGAGCTTCGGGGCAAACTTCGACGGCATGGGCCGCAATTCTCCTCATTCTGAGAACCCGGCGCGCCCGCGGTGGAGCTTGCCGGTGGCCTTCTGGCCGGTTCAGGAGCGTGTTTACCATGCAGGCGTCGCCACCCGGTCAATCCGAACAGAAAGTCCGGACGGCCTCGTTAAGACACCATTTACCCATGAGGCGCCGCGCGAGGGGGCTTGCCTTGGGCACAGCCTTCCCACAAACAGCGCGGGCTGCGGAGGAGTGGCAGAGTGGTTTAATGCGGCGGTCTTGAAAACCGTTGAAGGTTCACGCCTTCCGGGGGTTCGAATCCCTCCTCCTCCGCCATCCAAACATCAGATCGCCAATGATAAATCTCTGTTGGCATTGAATTTATTGCGTAATCTTGCGCCCCGCTGCACACGCTCGAACTTGATCTGCTGCACATTTTGCTACACATTTCGCTGCACAAAGTCCGCTAATTCTGACGGAGGCGTACGTGTCGATCGTGAAGCGTGGGAGCACGTTCCAGCTGCGCCGGCGGGTGCCGCAGAGGTATCGCGGGGTCGAGCCCCGCTCGGTGGTCTGGATCAGCCTGCACACCGATTCCGAGACCGTGGCCCGCAGCAAGGCCGACCGGGCCTGGGGCAATCTGGTCGAAGCCTGGGAGGCTCGGCTGGCAGGCGATTCTGAGGACGCGGAGGCCCGCCACGCCGCCGCCCATGAGCTCGCCCGCATCCGGGGCTTTCGCTATCTCGATGTTGGCCTCGTATCCCGCCTGCCGGTGGACGAGCTGGTCGCCCGCGTGGAGGCGATTGGAGCGCGCAGGGCGGCGCCGGACCCGGTGGAGGCCTCTGCCCTGCTCGGCACGGTCCCAGCGCCGTCCCTGACGCTGGAGAAAGCGCTGGAGCTTTACTGGGGCCTTGCCCGGGAGAAGACGCTCGGCAAGAGCGAGGACCAGATCCGCCGCTGGAAGAACCCACGCGTCAAGGCCGTGCGCAACTTCGTCGAGATCGTCGGCAACAAGCCTATTGAGGCGATTACGCGGGATGACATGCTGGACTTCCGCCAGCACTGGCTGGAGCGGATCGAAGCGGGCGAAGTGACGCCCAACTCGGCCAACAAGGACCTCATCCATCTCGGCGACGTGCTGAAGACGGTGAACACGATGAAGCGGCTCGGGCTCACCCTGCCGCTCGGCGAGCTCTCGTTCCGGGAAGGTGAGACGCGCACCCGCCCGCCGTTCAGCCCGGAGTGGATCCGTAACAAGTTGCTCGCGCCTGGCGCGCTCTCGGGCCTCAACGATGAGGCGCGCGGGCTCCTGCTCGGCATGGTCAACACCGGCTACCGCCCGTCGGAAGGCGCCGGCCTCACCGCGAAGACGATCCGGCTTGATGCTGCCGTGCCGCATATCGCCATCGAGCCCGAAGGCCGCCAGCTGAAGAGCGCCTATGCAAAGCGGGTCATCCCGCTCACCGGTGTCTCGCTGGAAGCGTTCAGGGCGTTCCCGGACGGGTTCCCGCGTTACCGGGAAAGCAGCGCGGGGCTCAGCGCGACGGTCAACAAATACCTTAAGTCCAATGGCCTGCTGGAGACACCGGCGCACTCGTTCTATTCCCTGCGCCATGCGTTCGAGGACCGGATGCTGGCGGCCGGTATCGATGACCGGATCCGGCGCGACCTGTTCGGCCACCGGCTCGACCGTGAACGCTATGGCAAGGGCGCCTCGCTCGAACACGTCGCGCGGCTCGTGCGCGAGATTGCGCTCTGAGACAGCTGGGAGTGTCATACGTGCGGCGCACGATGCTTGCTCGGCATTGAGCGCGCCGGCTTCGGCAGCAAACGCCGGGCGGCTTGAGGGCGACTTCCAGCAAGGTAGCGCGCGAGACGTTCTTCCCGGCTGACGAGCGCGGCCAATTCTGCTTCCAGCCGTTCGAGGATCGGCCAGTATTCATCGCCGTCCATATCGATCAGCCGGGCGACGATCCGGATTGCGTTCTCGATACGCAGGGTACTGACGGGTTGCATGGGCGCCAGGATCGCGCAAACGGCTGCCCGCTGACTATCGGACCGCAGGCCATT
>DNFL01000251.1 GCA_003486945.1 Hyphomonas sp.
CGCGCCCATCATCGTCTCGAAGAAGGGCAGCTTTCCAAGCTGGGGAAACTCGTCGAGGCAGAGCAGCAGGCGGTGGTTCTTCTTCTCGCCCGCCGGTCCTGTCTCCTGGTGCTCCATCAGGGCACGGGCCATCTGGTTGAGGATGAGCCGCATAAGCGGCATCAGGCGCGCGGCGTCGGATGGCGGCGGTTGCAGGTAGAGCGTGACGGGCTTCTCGCCGCACATCAGGTCCGCCACCCGGAAATCCGACGCCGAGGTCATCTCCGAAACAATCGGATCGGCGAACAGGCCAAAGAAGCTTTCTGCCGTCGCTTTCAGACCCGATTGCAGGCGCTCTTCATTGGCGAGGAAACTGTCCGAACCGTGCTTGCATTCGGGGTGAACCTCGCCTTCGCCGGTGAGCGCATCGGTGAGGTGCAGCGTGCGGCCCATCTCGTCGGCGGTGGCCTTGAGGTCGCTGAGTTTTGACCGGACGACGGCAAGCGTCTTGCGATGGGCGGGCTCGGCATAGAGCACATGGATGATCACGCCGATCAGAACCTGCTTGGCAGACTTGTCCCAGAAATCCGAATGGCGCCCGTCACCCGCCGGATCGGCGATGATGTCGACGATGTTCTGGACATCGCGCACTTCGTTTGCGCCCCGGCGCACTTCGAACAGGGGATTGAACCGCGCAGAGCCCGGCACGGTCGGCGCAAATTGCAGAACGGGTCCCAGCGTTGCCCGGAACCCCGCCGTCCCCGGAAACCCGTGCCGACCGTCGCCGCTCGCAAGCTCTCCCTTGACGTCGAGCACCAGCGCCGAGTCCGGCCAGGCAAGCAGTGTCGGCACGACATGGCCGCGGCCCTTGCCGGACCGCGAGGCGCCGACCAGCAGCTGGTGCTCCGGCCCGTCAAAGCAGAGGATCTCGCCGTCCAGCTTGCCGAGCGGCGTGCCGCGCTTGGCAAAGAGGCCGGCCTCCTTTGCGTCCGCAAACTTGCCCCAGGCGTCCTTGCCGAAGGGCTGGGGTTTGGTGCGGGTACGGATCAGGAGCGCGAAGGCGAGGATAGCGGCGGCAAACGCTGCGAGGACGATCAGCCGGGCGATCGCAAAGGGCTTGGGGAAATCGTACGCATGGATCTCAGTCCAGGCAATGACTGCAAAGGGTGAGTAGACAGATTCGCCGCCCACGCTAAACAGCGGCGCGCCGAGGGCAGGGTGGCCGTCGAACACGTCCGCGATGAACCCCGTCGCGAGCATGAGGCCCGCAATCAAAAGCAGGGGCGGGATGGCAAAGGCGAGGGCGAAACGCATATTGGGCCGTTGTTACCTGCCGCAAGCCGTCTTGCGGGTCGTACACGGACCATCGGTCTGCCATGCCGGGTGCCACGAGCGGGAACGCCTGCCGGGCGACTGCGCGCCGCTCGAGGCTCAGAGGCGAGTTAACTCTGGTTTTGCGAAATCAGGCTTGCCGACTGCGCGGCTTTGCAGTGGCTGGTGTCTGGGGTTGGAGAATTCTTGCGCGGTGCGGCGCGGGCGCGCAGCCGGATTCGGGTACCGTCGGTCTTGGTAAAATTCGCGCGATAGGGATCAGTCGGTATCCTGCATGGCGCGCAGGACCTTCGCCATTGAGGTCAATACGGCCACAGATGACACCCGGTCAATGATCGTGTGGCATTTGTTGCGCGCGAGTTGGAGCGTCTTCGTCGTCTCATCCGAGCCGGTCGTGTCATCGACGCCTTCGAACAGGGCATCGACGGGAACACTGAACGCACGGGCCATCACGTAGAGGACGCCGGCAGAGACCCGGTTGCTGCCAGTCTCGTATTTCTGGAGCTGCTGGTGGCTCATGCCGAGCTGGGATGAGAACTCCTGAAGCGTCAGACCATGCTCGCCCCGGAGCTTGCGAATATTTGCGCCGACCACAAGGTCAGCTTGAAGGGGTTTGCGACCGGCAGTCATGCTTACACCGCGTCCTGAATGAACAGAGGATGCGGGTGTGCCTGCTTGATCACTCTGCCGATGGGGTGGAGGTGGGCGGTCTGGATGAGGTCGGCGGACGGATCGAGCTTCGTCTGCAGCTGCGTCCAGTCAGCGGGCTTCTGCAGCGCGACGCGCAGCTTGAGGTCAAACACGCCGACAAGCTCTGAGGCCTTCGTGATCTCAGGGGCAGCGTTTATTGCGGCTTCGAGACGGCTGCGATTAGCACGGCCATATTGGGTAAGCGCAATCTGGACCCAGTAGAACGGCCAGGTGCCGAATATGCCTTCGTCGATATCGGCCATGTAGCGAAGGATGGCGCCTGAATCCTCAAGACGATTAAGCCGGTGCAGCGTGCCGTTGTGCGACAGGGCGATCCGTTCCGCCAGCGTCTTGATGGGCTCACGGGCGCCTTCTTGTAGCACGCGAAGCAGCTTGAGGTCGGTCTCGTCCAGGCGCATGCCGGAGGGCGCATAGACAGACGGCCGGGCAGGGGCGCCAGGTCGGCGCGGCGTTTCGGCAGACATCAGAAAACAGTCGTCCTTTTCGAAAGTGCCAATGCGACTTTGCTTGTTACCAGAGGTTGATTCGCGTGCGCTTGCAATCTCGTCGTGGAGATAGGTTGGTCAGAACCTTCGCGGCACGGTGAAAGACAGAAAGGAAGTAGGAGATTCTGTTGCCGAAACCTGCCACCGATAGCGGACGCTTGATCCCCGAAGGCAAGAACGCTGCGTACTTCAGCGGATGCGCTCATGCTCGATGATTGTCCACGGCGTCAAACTGGCCGGCGAATGAAAGATCGCGCGCGGTAAAGCCGCGCGCAGTCAGGAAGTTATGCAAGTAGCCCAGATCGACGGCAGATGCCTTGCTGAGCATCTCAAGGTGTGGGGCGCTGAGCCTGAGGTTGAGACATTGAAGATTGTTATCGATCTGATCAGCGTTGCGCGCGCCGATGACCGGAATAACTGCGTTCTTGAACTGGGTTTGCTGGCAAAGCCAGGCCAACCCGACGTGGCCAGGGCTACACTCCATTTCGGTGGCCACCGCGACGACTTGGTCGACTATAAAGCGTTGGTGTTCAGAGATGTCCTTGCCCGCCCAGCGTCCGGTTGCCGTTTTGGATGCTGCGCCTGCGTATTTTCCAGTCAGAAGGCCACCGCCTAACGGCGAATAGGCTGTAATGCCCAGATCCAGCTCTTGTGCCATGGGCAGTAGATCACGTTCAGGCGTTCGCTCGAGTAGGGAATACGCAATCTGGACACCTATGAAAGGCGCCCAGCCGCGCAAATCGGCGAGCATGTTCGCGCTGCTCACGCGCCACGCTTCGACGTTCGAAGCGCCAATATAGTTTACTTTGCCGGCCGAGACGAGATCGTCAAATCCGCGCATGATCTCGTCCATGGGCGTCGTGAAATCCCACGAGTGCAGCCAGAAAATGTCGATACATTCTATGCCCAAGCGCCGCAGGCTTGCCTCAACGCTTCGGCGCATGTTCTTTCGGCTGTTGCCGGCCTTGGACAGGTCAGTGCCCATCGATTGAGTGTATTTTGTCGAGATCACAAAGTGATCGCGATCTGAACGCAGAAAGTCGCCGACGATGCGTTCACTCTCGCCGTCCGAGTAGACATCGGCAGTGTCGATGAAGTTGCCGCCTGCTTCGGCGAACGTTTGCATGATGTGCCGGGCGCCGCCGGGTGTCCCGGAGCTTTCGGCCCCATTCGCTTCCTTCGGCTTGTGGAGTCCGAAGCCAGCCGTTCCAAGGCACAGCTCCGAGACGCGAAGGCCAGAGCGGCCGAACAATTTATATCTCATCACTCTTCCTCTTTCGGGGCCAGGCGCCGACTGCAAGATGCGATCGCCAGCATGTGACTGTAGTCCGATCGACTTCGCGACTAAGAGCATTGGTAGGACCAAAATAGCGAGCTGTCGATAGTGCCGGAAAACCAGACGCAAGGACATGCATTGTCCTGAACAGGATGATTGTCATCCAGGACACTTGCCGGCGACACAAACCGAAAATTGGTTTGACCAATACTCGGGGCTGTGTAGATTGGGGTATGCATTGCCGCAAAGCGTGTTGGATGTTTTTCTGTTGAGACGGGAGCCGCGAGTGAATCGATACAACGCTTCAGATCTCAGCCGCTGGAGGTCAGATGGCGCCGCGCTGATGCCCGGCTTCTTCACTAAATCGGAAATAGTTCCTGTGCTGGACGACTTCGGAATTTTGTTCTCCGGCGGCCAACCCCAACCCCACGCGGCCGTCGAAAACACCAAAGGCAAGGACGTCCGAATGCCTTCGCGCGTGCAGTTTGAGCACACGCGGATGATGCCGTTCGATTGTTCTCCTGCACTCAACCTGCTCGCACTACACCCCGCACTGATTGCCTTCGCGCGTGAGGCGCTTGGAACGGAGGATGTCAGGCTTTATCAGAGCATCAGCTGGGCGAAGTTTACTGGGCAAGCGGATTTCGACCAGCCCTTTCATATGGACTATTACAACCATACGCTGACGACGATCGGGGATGACCCATGCCAGCGCACAGTGAACTTCTCGATATATGCCACCGATGTAACGGATGAGCACGGCTCCATCCGCTATGTGACCCGAGGAGAGGGCGATGAGATCTGCGGGCCGATGAGGCCTGGAATGCCTGACGTTTCACAGCAGGACGCGCTTCGGCGGATTGAGCGTTCCGGGGCGGGCCCCAGTGGTACGGTGTTGGCCTATTCGTCCGACATCTATCATCGCGCCACCAACCTCACTGCGCCTGAGGGCAGGCGCTATGTCTTGTTCGCAAGCTATAAGGCGGCGGAAAATGACGCCGTGGATTTCGTCGCTTGGCCGAGCAGCGTTCCGCGCGAATGGTCAAGATTGTATTCGGCCGATGACAATCCCTGGAGGCATTTCTTCGAGCACGCCAGTCCGGAGCAACTCGCCTGCCTGAATGTGCCGCTGCCGGGAGATCGGTTCTGGACCGAGGTAACTTTGGCGAGGACGCAAACGCGATGGCCGCGATGGGATGCGACGGCTTGGCGCCGGGCT
>DNFL01000069.1 GCA_003486945.1 Hyphomonas sp.
CGCGGTCCTTCGGGGGCAGGGAAGGCAAGTGCTCCAGCCGCGCCTCAACCTCGTCCAGCAGGCGCTCGATCGCCGCCTCATCCCCGTCTTCCACCCGTCCGACGAGCAGAAGTTCCTGATACAGATGATCGAAAATCACGACCACCTTCGGCACCACCAGCAGCGCTTCCGGAACACCTAGAACATCCGGCCGCGTTATCTTCACCGGTTCGACATACTGGATCATGTCATAGCCGAGATACCCGAACGCCCCGGAGGCCATCGGCGGCAATCCCGCCGGTGCTTCAGCCTGCGCGTCCTTTGCAAAAGTGCGCAGCGCCTCAATCGGCGTCCCGCTCAGTGCCTTCGCATCGGAAAAGTCCGCCAACTGGCCCGTCTCCGCAATGCCGCCGCGAATGCGAAACCAGCGCCCTGGCTCAATCCCGATAAAGGAATACCGCCCGAGGCGCTCGCCGCCCGCAATCGACTCGAACAGGAAGCTGCCCGGCTTGTCGGCGCCGAGTTTCAGCATCGCGCTGACCGGTGTCTCTATATCTCCAATCCGCCGCCGGATGATCAGCCTTGCGGTCATTGCTGATCCGAGATCGACCGCTTGTACGCTGTCAGCGGCGCTTCGTTCTTGCGCAGCTTGATCGCCGCGGAGATTTCACTCTGCAGGGCCTGCATCAGGTCCTGACCAATCAGGTTGGTCGTCGCAACCGACACTTCGCTGCCGAGCCCCGCGCGCATGGCTTCGCTCGGCGGTTCAACGCTCTTCACCAGCAGGATCACGAACGCATTGCCGCTGCCGGTCGGCAGGCTCACAACATCGCCGAGGCGGGCATTGAACATCGCCGTGCGGATGGGCCCCGGAATGCCTGCCTGCTCAGCGGTCGCGCGGGTCACCGATTGCGGCAAGGTCTCGATGGCGGCGCTTCCGGCAGCCTGTTCGAATGTCTGGCTGCCCGAAGTGATTGCGTCGATCATCGCGTTGACCGCTGCCGTGCTCGCATTGGCCTGCTTTTCGGCGATCAGAAGGTTGCGCACGTCCGCCTGCAACTCTTCGAACGCCGGCGTTGACGCCGGAATGATGCTGCTGGTTGACGCGATGAAGATCGTATTCGCCGTGTCGAAACGGCTCGTTAGTTCGCCCTGCTGCAACCGAAACGCTTGCGCCACCGCATCCTTCGCCTCGGTCAGAACGCCAAACGGCATACCTGTTTCAGTGCGTCCGGACGCATCGACCGGCAGGAAGCTCAGCAACGGAATTTTCAGCTCGCGCGTGATCTCGTCCAGATCATAACCCGCCGCCAGAAGCTCTTCCAGCCTGTCGACCTTCTGGTTGAACACCAGCTGCGCGCGTTCGCGGGCAAGGTCATTGCGGATTTGGTCGGCAACTTCCTCAATAGGCTTCACCGGGCCAGGCTGGACGGAAATCAGCCGGGCAACCAGCCACTGGCCGTTTTCTTCCCGCGGTCCGAACATCGCGCCGCTTTGCTTGCCGGCCCCGAACATCGCATCGCGCAGCGCCGTATTGGAAACTTCCGCGCCGCGCCGTGTCTGCAGGGTGATCGATGTCGCGCCGCGCACCGAGTTGGGATCAGCGCCGCCGGCAAGCAGGCCAAACGCCTCGCGCGCCGCATCCCGGTTCGCAAACAGCAGCTCCGCAAAGGTCCGCTGGTCAGGGTCTGAGAAACGCTCTGCCTTCGTCGCTTCGTAGATCGTAGCGACTTCCTGATCGGTGACCTCAACCTCGCCGACGAAATCCTCAACCGACATGCGCAGTACATCCAGCGCCCGGCGCTCCGGCTCTTTCAGCAGCTCCAGATTGGCGTCGTAATAGGCGCGCACTTCTTCAACCGTCGGATTGATCGGCGGCTGGCCAGCGGCTGCATCAAAAAGGAACCACGATACATTGCGCGCTTCGCCGAAATACAGAACCTGAAGGTCCGAAATCGCCCGCGGCGCCGAAATGGCCGAAGAGGCCGCCGCTTGCAGCGTCGAGATCATCAGGTCGTCGCCGATCTGTTCCTCGAATTCGTTGAGTGTGAAGCCCAGCTGCTGCAGGCGCTGGCGCAGAAGGGTCGGGTCCAGCTCGCCCGTCAGCGGGTTTTGGAAAGCCTCGATGGAACGCGTCTCGGCCAGCACGGCATCCGTCGATGTCGATAGGCCAATGCTGCCCGCAAAGCCCAGCACGGTCACCCGCGCCGATTCCTGCGCGACGATCTGGTCGATCATGCCATTCTCGAGCGCCTCGGTCTTGGTGATCGGGCGCTCGGATGTCTGGTTCATGTTGCGCAGCACCGTCTCGACCCGGCGGTCCAGATCCGCTGCGCTGAATCCGCGCGATCCGGCCTGCGCAATGTTCGCGCCGAGACCGCCCTGAATCTGGTTCACGATCGTATCAACGCCGAAGAAGGCCATGCCCACGACGATGATCATGACGACGATCTTGCCGAAGACCGTGTTGGTCAGTCGTTTCATCAGGGCCAGCATTTGGGAAATCTCTTTTAAGCGGGTTTGCCGGATGGCTCACCGCTTGCTAGGCGACGGGCCGGTTACTTGCAAGATAGGGAACGCGGCATGGTACGGAAGCTGATCGCCGGAAACTGGAAGATG
>DNFL01000131.1 GCA_003486945.1 Hyphomonas sp.
CTTGTCAGCCTTCTCCGCCTGCCGCGCCTTTATAGCCGCACAGAGCTGTTCGTAAATTTCCGCAGACTTAAGTGCTGGCGCGACGGGCAGGTCTTCGAGGAACTTTTGAGAGATGACGCGGTGCTGCCATTTGGCAACAATCGCGACACGGTCCAGCAATATCTTTGACTGCGGCGCGCGTGCACAATGCGCAATGTAGCTACCAATGCGGTTCGAGACCGCGAGATGCTCGAACGTATTCCGCGTCGCATGTGCAATGGCTGTAAATTCCTTGACCCGCGCCACGAGCTGATCCGCCTCGCTGTCGGTCATCCGTTGGCTGGCAAGCCTGCAAACGACGCCAAACAGGGATTTCCAGAGCTCGAGTATTTCAATCGTTGCCAGCTTGTCGATCACTGCGACACGGGCGCCGCGCCAAGGAACGACTTCCACAAGACCGATATTCGCGACTTGCCGGAATGCTTCACGCACCGGGGCGTGCGACACCCCGAAACGCTTGGCGATCTCCCTCTCCCGGATCCAGGAACCAGGCGGAATGCGCCATTCGACAATATCGTCAATCAAAGCCGCCGCGATGACACGATCCTGGGTGAGCGCATCGTTTGCTGCTTCCTGAGGCATTTCTTCTGGCTGGTCTGCCACGCTGTTTTTCCAACTTTAAAAATTGCATCTAGCCTAAAGCACTATCAGAAGGCAGAATTATCGATAATCTAATAAAGGAGCATTTAAAAGTGCTTAGAACCTTGTCTCTTGTGCTGGCTCTTTCAGCAACCTCCTGCGCAGCTCAATCTCATCCCGCTGAAACCTCCAGCAAATCTGATGCATGCCAACGGGCGATTGCAATGTCTGACGCAGACCGCGGTGTGGCGGTTCTTGTCTTGAAAGACGGAGAGCTAGTTTGCAGCAGCCCTGGCCCAACGCTGGATCAGCCTTACGAATTATGGTCGGGCACAAAGAGCTTTCTCGGCATCATGGCCGCCATTGCAGCAAAAGACGGGTTATTGTCACTCGACGAGCCTGTGGCAGCCACGCTCACCGAATGGCAGGATGACACGCAACGCGAGAAAATAACGCTGCGTCATCTCCTCTCGATGACCAGCGGACACAAAAGCCGCGTTGGACGTCCGCCTGGCTACGCCACAGCGGTCGCTAGCGACATCACAGCACCACCTGGCTCGAAATTCCTTTATGGGCCTGTACCTTCCCAAATTTTCGGTGAAGTCATGCGCCGTAAGCTGCAAGCATCCGGCAAGTCAGGCGGGCCGAAAGAATACCTCGAAGAGCGTCTATTTGCGCCCCTTGGAATTGAAGACTATAGCTGGCGCAATGGGCCGGACAAACAACCCCTTATGCCTCAGGGAGTTGTCATGTCGGCCCGCGACTGGGCAAAGTTCGGAGAATTTGTGCGCAGTAATGGTCAGATTGATGGCACACGGATCGTCGATCCGGACACATTTGAAACACTATTCGAAGGCAGTGCCGCGAACGCAGCCTACGGACTGACCTGGTGGCTGCCTCGTCCTTCACAGTCCAAGGATGCTGTTACAGCGACAACCGATATTGACGATTATGCTGAACTCCTGCCCGCTGATATGGTTGTCGCAGCCGGAGCCGGCAATCAGAGGCTCTACGTCATCCCCTCGCTTGGCGTAACGATCGTGCGTCTTGCGGAACTGGATCTGGCAGCAGCGTTGCGGGGAGACCAGGGGAAATGGTCGGACTTTGAATTTATCCAGCTGGCACTGGAGGCAGTAGGCAACAAAGCCCCGCCTCCCTCGAACTGAAATCAAATTTGGAAGCCCGCTCGGCACAGCCCTTATTGATCAAGAGGTTCAACGATCTCAGCCATGAGAACATCTCCGCTACCCTTGCCGCGAAAAATGCTGGTAGCTTGTCTGCTTTTAGCGTGTGCCGCGCCGTCGACATATTCGGCAACAGGATTTGTACCAACCAGGAGCAACGGTATGGGAACCCGATCGGAAACAGTTGGAGCAAGTTGGATCTCTTTGCGTACGCCTGAGACGACTGTGGCGGTCGGGATCTTCGCAGAATCTATCAACGTGCAACTCGACAACGATGCAGTTCTCGGCGCAAAAGTTCAAAAACTCCATTCACTCGGGTGAAAAGCACGTGAAAGACGCGAGTCGAACTATTGGACTGCCGGGCCTCATGCAGTCCCCGCCACTTCAGATCGTTGACATCCTAAAGTATGCGGCCAATGCGCATGGCTCAGTTGAAGTCGTCTCCCGGCTCGTGGATGAACCCGAAGCGCGTTCTACGTACGCGTTGGAACTAAATCGCGCAGAACGCGCGGCAAAAGCTTTACTGGGGCTCGGCGTGAAGCCGGCACACAGGGTTGCGACCCTGGCCTGGAACACGCATCGACATTTTGAACTTTTTTATGCCGTGCCAGGCATCGGCGCAGTATTGAATACCGTCAATCCGCGCCTGTTCGACGAGCAGATCGTATTCATTCTGAACCATGCGGAACCTGATGTACTACTGTTCGACAAGACCTTTTTGCCTCTCGTCGAGAGACTTGCGCCGCTGATGCGGACGGTTACGAAATTCGTGATGTTGAGCGACCGCTCAGTTCACACGCCGGGCATGGTCAACGCGCTCTGCTACGAAGACTTGCTGGCAGCGCAAAGCGATGGATTATCATGGCCGGTTGTGGACGAGAATTCGGGCGCGTTTCTGTGCTACACATCAGGCACAACCGGTGATCCAAAAGGTGTGCTTTACTCGCACCGGGCTGTCGTGCTGCACGCAATGGGGTCGAGCCTCAACAGCGCGTTCGGATTCAATGCCTTTGACGTAGTTATGCCGTGCTCGTCACTCTTCCATGCGACCGCTTGGGGCCTCCCATTTGCAGCGCCGATGAACGGGTGCAAGCTGGTCTTTCCATGCGAAAAAATGGACGGCGCCAGCCTGCAATCTCTGATCACGAAGGAGGGTGTCACGTTTACGGGAGGCGTCCCGACGATCTGGACGATGTTTCTCGCCCATCTCGAGAGCAGCGGTGAAATGCCCGGAAAACTTCAACGCGTCGTGATCGGAGGTTCGGCTGTGCCGCTTGCGATGGCGGAGCGCTTTAAGAAACAATATGGCGTTCAGGTCTTGCAGATATGGGGCATGACCGAGACAACCCCGCTCGGGGTGATTGCAACGCCCACGCCTGCCCTTGCGGCGCTCGGAGAAGAGGCTTTGGACGAAGCAATCTGGACGCGGCAGGGGCGCCTGCAGTTCGGCATCGAACTGCGCATCGTCGATGATGACGGCAACGACGTGCCACGCGACGGCGTTTCGTCCGGGGCGCTGCTCGTGCGTGGCCCGTGGACCATCAAGCGATATTTCCGCGCTCCTGCTGATGCCACTGACACAGACGGATGGTTCGATACCGGCGATATCGCCACTCTAGATGAGTATGGCTTCATGCGGATCACAGACCGCAAGAAGGACGTGATCAAATCTGGCGGCGAATGGATCAGTTCGATCGATATCGAGAATGTTGCGGTATCCTGCCCTGGCGTCAGGATCGCCGCTGTCATCGGGATCGCGCATCCCAAATGGGAAGAGCGACCCCTGCTGATCGTAGAGCCGCATCAAGGCGCAACAGTTGAGGCCGGTGAAGTCCTCGCACACATCGCAGCGCAAGTGGCCAAATGGCAGGTTCCGGACGAAGTAGTGTTCGACAAGGTACCCCTTACTGCGACAGGCAAGATAGACAAAAAGGCTCTGCGTCAGATCTATGGGCTGAGATACTCGTGACAGAGAAACAAGCGGACCGAACTTGAATACCCGCACACGCGCTTCTGCAATGTGATGCGCAAACATCAAATGAAAACTCCAGACGGCTAGCAACTTGCTCGGTCACGACTGACTTTCTCTCGCGTCGAAAAGCCCAAATTCGCAAACTGCACGATCCGGCTGAGAGCTGCTTTCAGTCATCTGGATCGAGTGATGATTTCGCGTTTACTTTTTTTGCCACCTGCGACGAAAAATGATCCATCCGGCGACGGCCAAGTGCATGCGCAGCGTCACGACTGCCTTCGGGGATCGGCTCCGTCACCGTCAGCCAGTAAAGCACGTAGTGCTTCAGCATTTCGACGACTTCCGCCATGTCGCGTTCGGCGTTCGCCTGGCTGCGGCCCATCCTGTCCAGGCGCCGAAGTATCAGGGCTTCAGGCGGCTCAGTGGCTTCATCATCGAAGTACCTCTGGATCGCCGCTTCGATAATCGCGGTCTTCGTCAAGCCGTGCAGCCGCGCTTGGCGCTCCAGCTGCTTCGCTTGCGCTTCGGTCACGCGGATATTCAGCCGGCGCGATTTGACCATCAGAACCCCGGTAGCAATCGATCATCCGCTTTATCCAGGGCGGCAGCGCGCCTCGGGCCCGGATGGGGATTCAACTGCAGAGGATCGATTCCGTCATCGTGCTCTGGTGCCATCTCAGGATCCTCGTCCTGTCCGTAAGCGATGACATCCGGCGTTAGTTCAGGCTGAAGATCCCGTCCGCCTTCATCCGGTAAAGCAAGCGCAAATTCGCGAGAGTCCTGTTTGTCCGAGCCATCCCCGCCCCAGTCCGATGTGGAGCCTGGCACAAGGCCCGAAACCAAAGGCGGCTCGGTTACGCGCTCTGTGAAGTTCCTGTCCTTGAAGTAGCGCAGCTTCTTCGCAAGGATCGGCGGGGCGCCGGAGATCATGATGACCTCATTGCTCTGTGGCATCTGCATCACTTCGCCCGGCGTCATCAAGGCCCGCTGCGTTTCCTGACGCGAGACCATCATGTGGCTGAGCCAGGGCGATAACCGGTGGCCGGTATAGTTCTTCTGCGAGCGCAGTTCCGTCTTGGTCCCCAGCGCATCCGATATCCGCTTCGCGGTGCGCTCATCATTCGTCGCGAAGGCAATACGTACGTGGCAGTTGTCGAGGATCGAATTGTTCGGCCCATAGGCCTTCTCGATCTGGTTCAGC
>DNFL01000138.1 GCA_003486945.1 Hyphomonas sp.
CAGCACCGCGGCTGGTTCCAGTCCTCGCTCCTCGAAAGCTGCGCCACGCGCGGCATGGCGCCCTATAAAAAGGTCGTCACGCACGGCTTCATCGTCGATGCCGAAGGCAAGAAAATGTCGAAATCGCTCGGCAACACGATCGAGCCGCAACAGGTGCAGAAGGAATACGGAATCGAAATCCTCCGTATCTGGACCGCCTCTGCCGACTATCAGGAAGACCTGCGCATCTCTGACGAGATCATCAAGGGCACGGTCGAAACCTACCGCAAGCTCCGCAACACGCTGCGCTACCTGCTCGGCGCGCTGGATGGTTTCTCTACGGAGGAATCCCTCAGCCCGGACAAGATGCCCGGCCTCGAACGCTTCATGCTCCACCGCCTCGCCGAACTCGACGCGCAGGTGCGCGCCGCCTATGCGAATTTCGACTTCAAGCGCGTGATGACCCTGCTCATCAACTTCGTGAACGTCGAACTCTCGGCAGTCTATTTCGACATCCGCAAGGACTCGCTCTATTGCGACCCCGCCTTCGCCACGGCGAAAGCATGGGATGGCGAAACCTCCGCCTACGGAGATCGCCGCCGCGCCGCGCGCACGGTCATGGCCGCCGCCTTCGAACGCCTCCTCGGCTGGCTCGCCCCGGTGATGCCGTTCACCACCGATGAAGCCTTCGGTGAAAGCCACCTGAAGGGCACCGCGGCCTCGGTCCACCTCACGCTCTTCCCGCCGACACCGGAGGCGTGGAAGGATGATGCCCTCGCCGCGCGCTGGGAGAAAGTCTTCCACGTCCGCCGCGCCGTCACCGGCGCGCTGGAAGTCGAACGCCGCGAAAAACGCATCGGCGCCTCGCTCGAAGCCGCGCCGAAAGTCTATGTCGCCGACGCCGCCCTCATCGCCGCCTTCGAAGGCGAGAGCGCCGCCGACATCTTCATCACCTCGGGCGCCGACCTCATCCACGCCGCTACTGGACCCGCAGGCGCCTTCACACTCGACGAAGCTCCCGGCATCGCCGTCGTCCCGGAAAAAGCCCCCGGCATCAAATGCCGCCGAAGCTGGAAATATTTCGATCCTGCCGCCGCGCTGCCCGGCTTCCCGGACATCACGCCCCGCGACGCTCTGGCGGTCATGGCCTGGGACAAGGCGGCGGGTTAGCAAAAAGCGGCTACCCCCACCCCATCCGGCCCCACAAGGCGCAACCTGTCCCATCCCCATTTTGGAGAGGGTTAGGGTGGGGCCGGCAATCGCGGAGCGATTGCCGCTGCAAACGCCCGTCTGCCTGCACACAGGCGCTTGATCCCCTCGCCTGCGTCTGCAATCTCAGCCGCATGAAACTGGCGCCCGCCACAGCCTGGNCGTTCTTCGTGATTNCCCTGGTCGTTTTATTCGACCAGGTAACGAAAGCGATGATCCTTGCCGAGCCGCGCCTGAACGGTCTCGGCTGCCTTTCCGATGGCCGGCTTTGCGGTAAAATCGTCGTTCCCGGCCCCGTCGACCTGTCGATGGTGTGGAACCGCGGCATGAGCTACGGCCTCCTGCAGTCCGAGGGCATAATGCGCTGGGTGCTCGCCGGCCTGATGGCGGCCATCGCGGCGGGCTTTTTCATCTGGCTCCTGCGCGCCCATGGCCGCTGGCTGAAACTGTCGCTGGCGATGGTTGTCGGCGGCGCCATCGGCAATCTGATCGACCGGGTGCGCTTCGGCGCAGTGGTCGATTTCGTCGATGTGAACGAGCTGACCTTCGGCTTCTTCCCCTGGGTCTTCAATGTGGCAGACGCCTCAATCACCATCGGCGCCATCCTCCTGTTTACAGACCAGTTCTTACTTTCGCGGCCAAAACAGGCTAACAGCATGTAATCCGGCCTCTGGCCCTCAAGAAACGGACCTGCTCCTGACCATGAAGCACCCCCTCCTGATCCTCGCCGCCGGCGCCGCACTTGCCGCCACGGCGGCCTGTTCCTCTTCCGGCAACAATACCGGCAACACGCCGAACGAGTTCCGAGTCGTCACCAAGGCGCCGCTGTCCATCCCGCCGGAATACAGCCTGCGCCCGCCGCCGGCTGGCACCACCATCCCGACCGAAGTCGAATCGGCCCGCACCGGCTCACCGACAGCCTTCGGTGCCGAGCACGGCAAGGATGCCAGCGCATCTGAGCGCGCCCTTGTCGCCGCAGCCGGCGCCAATGCCGCCAATGCCGGCATCCGCTCGCAGATCGACTACGAAGAAACCAAGTCGATCCGCAAATCCCAGAGCGTCACCGACCGCATCCTGTTCTGGCGCAAGGACAAGCCGGAAGATGCCGCCCTGGCCGCCACCGATAACGCCACCGGCGATCAGCAGGTGACCATCCAGAAAACGCAAGGCGGCCCGCGCATCAAGCTTCCAGGCACCTGATCGCCCGCGCTGCCCCATCATCCCGAGTCCGGAGAAAGCCCATGAAACGGAGTCTCGCCGCAGGGCTTCTCGCCCTGTTTGCCGCCAATGCCTTTGCTGAGGAAGCGGCCTGGTCGCCGTCCACATTCTCGCTGAGCAACGGCATGGATGTCGTGGTGATCCCGGATCACCGCGCCCCGGTCGTCACCCATATGGTCTGGTACAAGGTCGGCGCGGCCGATGAGGCGCCCGGCAAGTCCGGCATCGCGCACCTGTTCGAACACGTGATGTTCAAGCAGACGGAAAACCTCGCCCCCGGCGAGTTCGACTCCATCGTCAGCCGCTCCGGCGGCCAGAACAACGCCTTCACCAGCTGGGACTACACCGCGTATTTCGAGCGCGTGCACAAGAAAGAGCTCGGCACGATGATGAGCCTCGAGGCGGACCGTATGGTCAACCTCATCATCAATGATGATCCGCAAGGCCCCTTCATCTCCGAGCGCGACGTGGTGAAGGAAGAGCGCCGCCAGCGGATCGAGAACAATCCGGGCGCGCTGCTGCAGGAAAAAGCACTGTCTGCGCTCTGGAAGGGCCACCCTTACGAGATCACCGTCATCGGCAACATGGATGAGGTCGCCGCGCTCACTCCGCAGGACGGTCTCGATTTCTACCGCGAGTATTACAGCCCAGAGAACGCCATCTTGGTGGTCGCCGGCGATGTCACGCCGGAAGAAGTCCGCACGCTCGCCGAACAGCACTACGGCATCATCCAGCCCACCGGCTCGGCGCACTCGAAACGCAAATGGCAACCCGTCGCCGCGCTCACCGAAACGCAACTGATCACGCACGCCGACCCGAAAGTGCGCCAGCCTGTCTGGAGCCGCTATTATCTCGGCCTCTCGCAGCGGCGCCAGCCGGAAGAGGCGCTCGCCCTTGATGTCGGCCTCGAAGTGCTCGGCGGCGGCATGACCAGCCGGCTTTACCAGTCCTTGGTGGAGCAGCAGAAAGTTGCCATCTCCGCAAACACCTATGGCTGGACCACGCTGCACGACGAAGGCCCCGCCGTAATGACAGCCACGCCTGCGCCCGGCGTCTCCCTCGAAGATCTCGAAGCGGCCTTCATGGCCGAAATCGAAAAGGTCCTCGCGGAAGGCTTCACCGAAGACGAAGTGCGCCGCGCCCGCAACAAGCTAGCTGCCGACGCTATCTATGGCCGCGACAGCCAGTCCAACCTCGCCAACACGTTCGGTTACTGGACCGCCATCGGCGGTAGCGTCGATGACATCCTCGCCTATCCGGACACGGTGCGCGCGGTGACCGCCGAGCAGGCTATCGCCGCTGTGCGGTCCGTCTTCGCGCCTGAAAAACACTACATCGAATCCCACCTCCTGATGGCTGAAGGAGACTTCTGATATGCGGGCCACCCATCTTCTCCTCGCCGGCGCCGCGCTGACAGTCCTGGCTGGTTGTTCCTCCGTGTCCGGATGGTTCAAGCCGGCCCCTGAAACGCTCGTTGAAGGTCCGGCTCTCAAGGTCGATGTCCACAAGGGCGAGTTTGCCGAGATACAGCAATTCGTCACGCCGGGCGGCGTCTCCGTCTGGCTAGTCTCCGAACCCTCCATCCCGATCCTCGCCGTCAACATGGCGTGGAAAGCCGGCACGGCCACCGATCCGGAAGGCCATGAAGGCCTCAGCGAATCGGTCGCCTACAGCATGAATGAAGGCGCCGGCGACCTCGACTCGCTCGGTTTCCAGACGGCGATGGAAGATCTCAACATGACCTTCGGCTGCAGCGCCGGCGGCGAGTGGACGTCCTGCTCGGTTGCGTCGCTCACCGACAATGCCGCGGCCTCCATGGCGCTTGCCGC
>DNFL01000361.1 GCA_003486945.1 Hyphomonas sp.
GTGCTCTTCCGATCTGCGGATTTCGCCAAAGGGCGGCACGCCGTACTGGCCATTCCATTCGGCGCGGAACGGATTGCCCTCAAGTTCCGCGTCCGTGACGGTGATTTCCGGCAGCACGATCTCGACAGCGGCAACCGGCTTGTCGGCGGCGGTGCCTCCGCAGGCGGCTGTTGCGACAAGGGCGAGAGCGGCAACGCCGCCCTTAAGGGCTTCTGACATTTTCATCATGCTTCCTCTGGCAAACAGGTTTGGTCGGCTGTTTAGCCTCCCGGCATAGTGATATACAATAACAAACGGCAGGATTTGCCGGAATTGCGGCAAATCTCACCCGCCCGGCCTATCTTCCGCCTCAGCGCGGCAGGCGCGAGACGATGCGGTGATATTCTTCCAACGTCTCCTCGAAGATCTGCGCGATGGGCTTCACCTCCTTGATGCGGCCTGCCACCTGGCCTGTCAGGGCAATGCCGGCTTCGAGGTCGCCGCCGAAATAGACGTCCCTTGTCCCTGCAAACTCGCCGAAGATGTTCGGGCTGCCCTCTTTCTCGATGCGGCTGGTCCGCTCGGTGCGCAGGGCGCGCAGGGCAGGGCCGGGGCCGGCGCGGTTGAGGAACACGGTGTCGGTGGAATCGGCCTTCACGATCGCCTCTTTCCAGTTTTCATGCACCGGGCTTTCGGCGGAGGAGAGGATGCGCGTGCCCATCAGCACGCCTTCGGCGCCAAGCGAGAAGGCCGCCGCCATCGTGCGCCCGTCCATGATGCCGCCGGCAGCGACCACGGGCACATCCACGGCCTCGCAGACCTGCGGGATCAGCACCATCGAGGCGACATCCTTCCCGTTCTTGAAACCGCCGCCTTCACCGCCCTCGACGATCAACCCGTCCACGCCCGCCTCGATGGCGCGCAGCGCCCCGGCGAGCGAGGGGACAACATGGAACACAGTGAGGCCCGCTTCCTTCAGCGTGGACGTGTACTTCATCGGGTCGCCGGCGGAGGTGGTGACGAACTTGATACCCTGATCGATGATGAAAGGGATGATGTTCGGATCGCGCACGAAGGCCTGCGCGACGTTCACACCGAAGGGCTTGCCGGTCAGGGTCTTCATCTTTTTGATCTCGTCGCGGATCGCATCGAGCTCGCCGGACGAGGTTTCGATAATGCCCATGCCGCCGGCATTGGACACCGCAGAGGAAAGCTGCGAGCGCGCAATCCAGCCCATCGCCGCCTGGATGATCGGCTTCTCGATGCCCAGCATCTCGGTGATACGGGTCTTCACGGGCGTGGCTGGCATGGGTTCCTCCGGTTGGTTCTGGCTTTGCCGGAAGAGTGAGACCGCTGACGCTGCGGGAGGCAAGAGGGCGCCGCTCAGCCCCGCGCGATGGCGATGTCTCTCAGAACGTTGATTTCCAGTTCGTCGATCTCGTGCAGCTTTTTCAGGATCTGCCGGATGCCGACGACCGCAATCGGCCGGCCCTTCTCGGTGGTGACAACGATGTGCCGGATGCGATGGAACGCCATCAGCTTCACCGCCGCATCGAGCCGTGTGTCTTCCGTCACCGTGATGACGTTGCGCGTCATCCAGTCCTCCACCTTGGCATTGCCGACTGAACCGCCCCCGGCATAGAGCGCGCGGATGATATCCTGGTCCGACAGGATGCCGGCAAGCTGGCCGGACGGGCCGGTGACCGCGATGGCGTTGGCACTGTCGCTGACGAGCCTGCTGACGGCCGTCATCAGGTGATCGTCCGGACTGCAGGCAAGCAGCGGCGTGTTCTGGTGGCTGATCAGGGACTGCATGGTCATGGCACGCTCCATCGCTTGCGAGCGGGGCTGCGCCGGGCAGGGACTGGCGCGCCCCGTTACCGCAAGGGAAGGATGCCACCGGCACGCCGCGCTGGCAAGGAAATCCGGCGGGCCGTGACTTCTTTCGCCGCCGCATTAGGGTAGCGGCAAACAGACAGGGAGACAGGCGATGAGCGCGGCATATGATATCACGAAGGACAAGTGGGAGCGCTTCACCTTCGAGCGGAAAGGCCGTGTACTGACGGCTTATATTACGTCTGACCATCCGGTGAACGGCGTGGACGAGGCGATGCACACCGAGCTGGCGCTGGTCTTCAACTGCCTGCAGCGCGACAGCGAGAGCGACCTGATCATCCTCTCCGGCAAAGGCAGGGCGTTCTGCGCGGGCGGAGATTTCGACTGGTTCGAGGAACAGATCGCCCATCCCGAACGCTTCCGCGCCATTGGCTGGGACGCAAAGCAGATCGTCGTGACCTTGCTGCAGATGGAAAAGCCGATCCTCTGCCGCATGAACGGCGCCGCTGCCGGGCTCGGGGCAACGATTGCGCTGCTGTGCGATGTGATCATTGCCGACGAGACCGCGAAGATCGGCGACCCGCATGTCAAGGTGGGCCTCGTTGCCGGCGATGGCGGCGCGCTGATCTGGCCGCAGCTGATCGGCTTTGCCAAGGCGAAGGAACTCTTGATGACCGGCGACCTGCTGGACGCCAAAGAAGCCCAGCGCCTCGGCCTCATCAATTATGCCGTACCCGGAGCAGAACTCGACGCGAAGGTCGCCGAGATCGCCGGCAAGATCCTCGCCAATCCAAAATGGGCTGTGCGCTGGACCAAGACGACCGCCAACATCCCGCTTCGCGCGCTCGCTGCGCAGATGATGGATGCCAGCATCGGCTGGGAAAGCGTCTCGAACTATCTCTCCGACCGGCGCGAAGCTGTCATCGCCTTCAAGGAAAAACGCGCGCCGAAACTGACGGGGGATTGAGAGGTTTGTTAGCAGACCCCTGCGAAGGCAGGGGT
>DNFL01000164.1:0-4524 GCA_003486945.1 Hyphomonas sp.
GGCTTCGACCGGGCAGCAGAAGGCGCTGCTGATCGGGCTGGTGCTGGCCTCGGCCGAGGCGCTGGCGGCAAGCGCAACGGGACCCTCGCCGCTGTTGCTGCTGGACGAGGCGGCAGCGCATCTTGATCCTGACCGGCGGGCGGCGCTGTTCGACGAGCTGGCGGTGATGCGCGGGCAGGCCTGGCTTACTGGCACCGACGCGTTCTTATTCGAGACCTTTCGCAATCGATGCCAGTTGGTGCGCGTCGAATCGTTCTCTGCGGTCGTGGAGACATAGTTGCGTCTCCGCTGGCGGAGGGCACAGACGCACCTTCGAACTCGTCGTCTCCTTCCATCACTGCCTCGATGATGGGGAACCAGACGCGGTCTGCAAGAAACCAGTCCGTGAGCGTTTCATTCACATCCGCATGGCGCTTGTAGTTGAGGCCGTGATCGCCGGCTTCGAGGATCATGATCTCGGCCTCCGGCACGAGACTGGTAAGGCGGGCGGCGCTGGAGACGGGGATGGTGGGATCGGCATCACCGAAGACGGCGGAGACGGGGATACCCGTGGCGGCGAGGGCGCTCCAGGTGTCGTTGCGCCCGCTCATGTGGAAGTTGCGGAACGTGGTGAGGAGCGCGCGGCCATAGCCTTTGTATTTCATCTGCTCACGGACATCTCCCTGCAGGCGGCTGGCAGGATCAATCCCGGACTCGTCATATTGCGGATCGCCCGCGACCGTTTTCAGGCCAATCATGCGCCAGATCCAGTCGCCGACGACCGGCGTGCGCAGGAGCGAGGCCTGGAAACCGCCCATCCCCGACACATCAAGACCGGCAGGCACAAACAGGAAGACGCGCTGCACGCGTTCCGGATGGCGCACGGCGAATTCGGCGACGATGGGGCCGCCCATGGAGAGGCCGACGAAGCCGGCGGGCTTGTCGATGCCGAGCTTGTCGAGGAGGGCGAGCAATTCCCAATCGTAGAAATCGACATCGTATTTCGCCTTCGGCCGATCGGACCAGCCGCGGCCGAGATGGTCGAACTGCAGCACCTGGAAGCCGGCCTCGCGCAAGGCGGCAGCGTTCTGCTCGAAGATGAAACCGGGCGTCGAGAAGCCATGGACCATGACGATGACGGGCGCGCCTTCGGGGCCGGAGAGGCTGTAGTGGACCTTGGCGCCGGGCAGGTCTGCGAACTGGCCGGGGGCGCGCTGGCGTTCGATGTCATCCAGCGGTTTGAGGTCGCGCCCGGCCCAGAGCCAGCTCGCCCACAAGGCGAGTGCCACGACAATGATTCCGATCCCTAGCCACTTCATGCTGTCCTCCGCCGCAAAAGGATATGCGATGCTCAGCGGTGCGTGTCGAGCCAGATGCGGAGCTTTTAGAGGGCCGGCAGGATGGCGGCGGTTTCGGCGGGGGTGAAGCCTGCGGGCAGGTCGGCAAGGTCGGGCGTCAGCGCTTTCAGCGCCTCCTCGCGCGCGGCGCGGCCGGATCTGGTGAGGAAGACGCGCTTGGAGCGGGCATCCTCCGTATCGGGATCAATGCGGATAAAGCCTTTCAATTCGAGACGGCCCAGCGTGCTGGTCATGGTGCCGCGCGTGACCTGGAAGGCGGCGGCGAGGCGGGCGGGCGTCCAGCCGTCGCCGAGGCGGACGCAGTGGTTCAGCAGGCTGAACTGGGCGACGGTGAGATCGTGCGGGAGGACACGCTGGAAACGGCTGGCGGAGAGCTGGGCGATGATGCCGATCTCGTTGAAGAGGCGGAAATAGAGCGCGGCTTCGTCGGGCTTTGGCTGTTTCGGCGGCATGCGGGATCAACTCTGCAGGAGGGCGTCCAGCCCGCGGCGAGGCGCGGCAGGGACAGGCTTCGCATAGCCTACGCGCACCAGCATCTGCAATCTCTGCCCGCCGCCGATGAGCGAATGCACTTCCTCATAGAGCGCAGCCATTTCAGGATATTCCTGCAGAGACTGGCTCCAGGGATGGACGGCGAGGCCGAGGGCTTCGGCCTGCAGGGCGAGGCGCATATAGGCGCGGCCGGCGGCGATCTCGCCTCCCCGGCTCTGGCCGTCATTGGTGAGCCAGGCGAAGGCGCGAGCGGAGGCGGCGAGCGGGCGGAACATGTCGAGGCCTTGCTGGAAAGCCTGCGAGTCCGGATCGGCAAGGGCGTCGCGCGTGAGGATGCCGGCGATGTTCAGGGCACTGAGCATCGGGCCTTCCATGGAGAGGCCGTCGCGGTGGCGGGCGACTTCGGAAGGGCCGATGCGCATGACATCGACGCTTTCCATCCAGGTGGCAGGCGTGCGCACCTCGATTTCATGCGCGCGCCAGGTGAGATCGCGCAGGCGGGCGGCGAGGTCGCCGTCGCCGGTGGTGTGGGCGGTGATGCCTTCGGCTGTACCGGCGGCGGCGAGGGCGGCGAGGTGATCGGCGCTGATGTCGCGGGCATCGTAGGCATTGCGATTGGTGCGGCGCGTGAGGGCGTAGGCGAAGAGCGCGTCGGACGATGCGGCGCCGGCGCGGAAGGTGACACGCGCGACGGCGCGGGCGTCCAGGCGGGCTGTCATGTCCGGCGCGCCTTCCGGGAAGGGTTCGATCTCTACGGCGCAGCCCTCGGCAGCGGCGGCGAGCGCGAGGAGTTCGAGGAAGCAGCCATGGCCGAGGATGATCTGCCGGTCGAAGGGGTCGGTTTCCGGCAGGCGGCGGTCAAGGTCGCAGTAGAGCGTGAGGCTGTCTTCGCCTTCGAGGCGGGCGAGCCAGGGCTGCATGTTGTGCGGGTTTGGCGCGAGGAGCGCATAAGAGAGGAAGCGGCGGCGATACTCTTCCGGCTGACCGGCTTCACGCCAGGCGGCGCGGGCGGCATGGCTCGGCTGGTTGAGCGCGGTGAAGGCGCCTGCGCCCGCGGCGGCGATCACGACCCCTCCCCCGATCAGTTTCAGGACACCGCGGCGGCTGGGCATGGCAGGCTCCGTTGGTTTGATATCGAACATTTTCATTTGATATCAAACTATAGTCAAGCCCCTGTCACCTGTGAGGCGGGACTGATAGGGTGGCAACCGGGAGGACTGCACAACATGAAGACACGCACCATCAATCCGACGCCCTGGCTGCAGCATTTCAATCTGAACCACGGTATCGAAGTGACCGGAGGGACCCGAACGCTGTACCTTTCCGGGCAGACTGCCTCGGACGCAGAGGGCGCGCCAATGCATGCTGGCGACATCGCGGCGCAATTCCACGCGGCCTGGTCGAACCTAAAGGATGCGCTGAGCGAGGCGGGCATGACACCGGCCAACATCGTGCGCCTGAACATCTACACAACCGATGTGGATGCCTTCATGGGGGCCTCCGAAGGCCTGATGGCGAGCTTCAAGACCGACGGTGTGGTGACCAGTTGCACCCTGCTGGGCGTGGCGCGGCTGTACCATCCTGACATCATGATCGAACTTGAAGGCACGGCGGTCAGCTGAGGTGGACCGGAGCGCCGGAGCGTTCTAATCAGGGGGCAGCGAACAAGGAGCCTGCCCCATGAAAACCCGCGCCGCCGTAGCCTTCGAAGCCAAGAAGCCGCTCGAGATTGTCGAGGTGGACCTTGAGGGGCCGAAGGCGGGCGAAGTGCTGGTGGAGATCATGGCAACGGGCATCTGCCATACGGATGCCTACACGCTGGACGGGCTCGACTCGGAGGGTATCTTCCCTTCGATCCTCGGGCATGAGGGCGCGGGCATCGTGCGCGAAGTGGGCGCAGGCGTGACCAGCGTGAAGCCGGGCGATCATGTGATCCCGCTCTACACGCCGGAATGCCGGCAATGCAAAAGCTGCCTGTCGGGCAAGACAAACCTGTGCACGGCGATCCGCGCGACGCAGGGTAAGGGTCTGATGCCGGATGGCACGAGCCGGTTCAGCTACAAGGGCAAGCCGATCTTCCACTATATGGGCTGTTCGACCTTTTCAAACTTTACCGTCCTACCAGAAATCGCGGTGGCGAAAATCCGCGAGGACGCGCCTTTCGACAAGGCCTGCTATGTCGGCTGCGGCGTGACGACGGGCGTGGGCGCGGTGGTGAACACGGCGAAGGTGCAGGTGGGCGAGAATGTCGTCGTGTTCGGGCTCGGCGGGATTGGCCTCAACGTGATCCAGGGCGCGAAGATGGCGGGGGCGGACATGATCGTCGGCGTCGATATCAATCCGTCCAAGGAGGAATGGGGCCGGCGCTTCGGCATGACGCATTTCGTCAATCCGAAAGAGGTGAAGGATGTGGTCGCGCAGATCGTGGAGCTGACGGGCGGCGGGGCGGACTATTCGTTCGACTGCACGGGCAACACGGCCGTGATGCGTCAGGCACTGGAATGCTGCCATCGCGGATGGGGCACGAGTGTCATCATCGGTGTGGCGGAGGCGGGCAAGGAAATCAGTACACGGCCTTTCCAGCTGGTGACCGGGCGCAACTGGCGCGGCACGGCCTTTGGCGGCGCCAAAGGGCGCACGGATGTGCCGAAGATCGTCGACTGGTACATGAACGGCAAGATCGAGATCGACCCGA
>DNFL01000164.1:4752-5236 GCA_003486945.1 Hyphomonas sp.
CGAGATCGACCCGATGATCACGCATGTGATGACGCTGGACAAGATCAATGACGCGTTTGACCTGATGCACGAGGGCAAATCGATCCGCAGCGTTGTCGTCTATTGATCAAATTCAAAAGCAAGAGAGGAAACACCAATGTTCAGTCACGTTATGGTCGGGTCGAATGATATTGACCGGTCGAAGAAGTTTTATGATGCGCTGTTTGCATCGCTTGGCGGCAAGCCCGGGATTACCGATCCGAAGGGGCGGCTGATTTACCTGCACAAGGGCGGCATCTTCCTCGTGTCAAAGCCGATTGACGGGCTGGAAGCCTGCCATGCGAATGGCGGCACGATCGGTTTTGCAGCGGATTCGACCGAACAGGCAGACGCCTGGCACAAGGCAGGCGTTGCGGCGGGCGGCACTGCGATTGAAGACCCACCGGGCTGGCGCGAAGGCGGCGGCGCGCGCCTCTACCTTGCCTACCTGCGCGACCCCGACGGC
>DNFL01000164.1:5465-6093 GCA_003486945.1 Hyphomonas sp.
CTGCGCGACCCCGACGGCAACAAGATCTGCACGATGCTTCGCGGCTGATCCGTACAGGGAGTATCCGGGCATGGCTTACCCGCACAAGGATACTCCCGACCTGTCGCGCATCGCCTCGCCCGCGATCCGCTGGATTGCGGAGCGGGCCGTGGAGGGCGGCAATGACGCCGTCTCGATTGCGCAGTGGACCAAGGCGCTGGTGGTGCACATGCGGCGCGGCTTGACGCCGGAGCTGAAGGCCGAAGTGGCGGCGCGGTATCCACAGCTGCACTACTACTGCGACCCCGGATCGCCGCATAGTGAGCCGGACGAGGGCTATCTGGAGGAGAAATCTGCGATTTCCTTTCCCCGCCCCCGGGCCGGCGCCAGATAATCAGGACTGATAGATGACCCTTACCCCCGTCTCCAGCTGGAAATCATTCGGCGGCACATTGTCCGTGCACGATCATGACTCGGCCCTGCTCGGCTGCAAGATGCGCTTTGCGGTCTATACGCCGCCGCAGGCGAAGGATGGGCCGGTGCCAGTGTTGTGGTACCTGTCGGGACTGACCTGCACCTGGGCGAACATGATGGAAAAATCCGGCGTTCAGGAACATGCGGCGCGCCATGGGCTGACGATCATCGCGCC
>DNFL01000164.1:6346-6535 GCA_003486945.1 Hyphomonas sp.
GATGTGCCGGATGACGAGGCGTATGACCTGGGGCAAGGCGCGGGATTCTACCTGACCGCCACGCAGGAACCCTGGGCGAAGCACTACAAGATGGACCAGTACATCACCGACGAGTTGGCCAGCCTCATCGCTGCGAATTTTCCGGCGGACATGGCGCGGCAGGGCATTTTCGGGCATTCGATGGGCGGG
>DNFL01000198.1 GCA_003486945.1 Hyphomonas sp.
AAGCTGGAATCGCCTGTAACGATCAGCAAAGCGCGCAGCAAAGAGCGCGAGCGAAACAACACTCGCCGAAACCTTTCGAAGCTCATCCTTGTAATTTGGACTTCTGCACTTGTGATATTGTTGGCGGTGCGGCGGCCGGGCCCCCCCGCGTCCGGTCACACGCGCTGCCCCGCCTCAAAACCCCGCGCGAATCCTCGCGGCGATTGGCTCGAGCTCGTCCGCGCTCTTCATCCCGCCGCTTGCATGCGCGCCCATGGCTACGCCGTCACGCATCGGGATGATATGGAAGTGCAGGTGGAACACGGTCTGGCCCGCCGGTGCGCCGTTGAACTGGATCACACGCAGGCCGTCGGGTTTCAGCCCGGCTTCCACTGCGCGCGCCACCTTCTGCACACGGAGCATGTATCCGCCAACAAAAGCCTCGGGAAGATCAAGGAAGTTTCGCGCCTCGAGACTTTTCGGAACCACCAGAACATGCCCCTCCGTTTGCGGAAACACATCCATGAAAGCGAGCGCCACCTCATCCTCGAAAACCTTCACACACGGCATCTCGCCGCGCAGGATTTTCGCAAAGATATTGTTCGGATCGTAGGGGGCGTGAAGGGTCATAGGTCTTTCCTGAATGGTGTTCGATCCTTGAGGAAGTCCATGTCGGCGTCAACCGCCTCGCGCTCGCGCTCAAGATAGTCGGCCACCGCCGCGCGGAAACCTGCATGCGAAATCCAGTGCGCGGAATAGGTCAGCACCGGCGCATAGCCTCGCGCCAGCTTGTGTCCGCCCTGCGCGCCGGCCTCGACGGTTTTCAGACCGCGCGCGATGGCGAAGTCGATGGCCTGATAATAACAGGTCTCGAAGTGTAGCATCGGGCGCGCGTCAACGCAGCCCCAATAGCGGCCATAAAGCGTGTCCGATCCGATCAGGTTCATGGCCCCGGCAATGGCCGTGTCGCCCTCATAGGCGAAGATGAAGAGGAGGTCCTTTGCCATCCGTTCCCGGAGCAAGGTGAAGCTCGCCCGCGTCAGGTATGGCGAGCCCCATTTTCGGCTGCCGGTGTCCATGTAGAATTCGAAGAAACGGTCGAGGTGTTCCTCGGTGATCTCGTCTCCGGTGATGTGCCGGAAAGTCAGGCCTTCCTGCGCCTTTGCGCGTTCCTTGCGCAGGTTCTTGCGTTTGTCGGACGAGAGCGTCGCGAGGAAATCCGCGAATGATCCGTACCCGTCATTCTTCCAGTGAAACTGCTGGTCCGTGCGGATCAGGAGGCCGGCATGTTCCAGCGGGCTCACTTCAGTCTCTTCGATGAAATTGATGTGCAGGGATGAGGCCTTCATGTCCTGCAGGAGCTGCAACGCGCCCTGCAGCAAGGCGGCCTTGTACAATGCCTCGTCCGGTCCCGGCGCCACCAATCGCCGCCGCCCGGTCACCGGTGTGAAAGGCACGGCCGACAAAAGCTTCGGATAATACGCCCCGCCTGCACGTTCCCAGGCCTCGGCCCAGGACTGGTCGAAGATGAACTCGCCGCGCGAATGGCTTTTCAGCCAGAGCGGCATCGCCCCACGCAATCGCCCGCCCGCATCCTGCGCCAGAATATGCGCGCCCCGCCAGCCGGAGCGCGGCGTGGCAGCGCCGGAACGTTCCATCGCGTCGAGGAACTCCCAGCTGACGAAGGGATCGTAAGGCAGGCCCGGCGGATTGGCGACGGCGTTCCAGTCTGCCGAACTCACTTCGGCGAGCGCGTTGACGAGGCGGATACGGGGTAGGGCAGCGTCCATGCTGGTAAATTTAGGGCGTCACGCGCGCCGGGTCGATATGTTCGAAGATGATGGCGGGTTTGTAAGGCAGCGCTGCCTCAAGGTCTGCCTCGCTGCGCACGGTCCAGACCACCACCGGCTTTCCCGCAGGCTCGGCAAGTCTGGCCGCGCGATCGATATCGCTGTGGTGGACGGCAAGATAGTCGATCCCATCTTCAATGGCCCGGCGGACGATGTCTTCGAACGTATCGCCTTCCGCATAGGAAGTCGGCACCACCAGCTGGCCGCGCATCAGCGTGTCTGGAAGCGCGCGCACGGCGGCCTCGGAAAAGCTCATCGCGGCGGCAAGGCCTTCCCAGCTGGCGAGGCGCCCGGCAATCGTGCGAGCAAATCCGGCGGGATCGGTGTTGCCGTCGATCTTCATTTCGCAGAGCAGCGGCAACTCGGCTGGCCAGAGGTTCAACAGGTCGTCGAAAGTCGGGATGCGCTCGGCAGAACCCTCAAGGCAGATGCCTTTGAGCGCATCGGCGCCGAGCGTTTCGAACTCGCCCTGCTGGCCGGTCATCCGGCCAAGCTGCGAGTCATGGAAGATCATCGCCGTGCCATCGCTCGCCGGGCGCAGATCGAACTCGGCGCCAAGGCCCGCCTTCGCTGCCGCGCGGAAGCCCGCCAGCGAGTTTTCCGGCGGGCCTTCCTTCAGCCACAGTCCGCGGTGGGCATAGGCGAATGCGCCAAGGTCAAACCCGCGCGCCATGTTCAGGCGATCTCGAACACGCCGTCGACTTCCACCGCCACGCCGAGCGGCAGGGTCGGGCAGGCAACCGCCGAGCGCGCATGCTTGCCTGCGTCGCCGAAGACTTCGACCATCAGGTCAGAGCATCCGTTCACGACCTGCGGAATGTCGACGAAGCTCGGCGCTGCGTTCACGAAACCGCCAAGTTTCACGACGCGCTTGATCCGCGACAGTTCGCCGACAGCGGCCTTGCACTGGGCGATAAGGTTGATGCCGCAGATGCGCGCGGCATGCTGGCCGGCGGAGAGTTCCATATTCTCGCCGAGCCGGCCGAGGATGCGTCCCTCTGCGGTGGCGCTCACCTGGCCAGAGACGTAGAGCAGGTTGCCGGTGATGACGAAGGGCACATAGGTGGCCACAGGTTTCATCGGCGCGGGCAGCACAATGCCGAGGGCGTCAAGTTTGGCTTCGGGTGTGGACATCGGCAGGCTCCCAGATCTGGTTTCTCGTTCCACTTAGCCTGCGCCGCCGGGCAAGTCAGCCCTCATCCTTTCGCGTTTGTTTCGCTGCGCGTCCCGTTATTACCGCGTCCCGCCCGAACTTTGCGCGGGCCTTGTCGGAGGCGCGTTCGGCGGCAGCGCGTTTGGCAACCTTGGGGTCGATCAGGTCGGCATTGTCAGAGCGGTAGCCGGAGAGGTTCGAGAGGCCGATCCCGATCAGGCGGTATTTCACGCGGCCATTCGCTTCCTTCGCCAGAAGGGGACGCGCCGTGCGGAAAACTTCCTGCGCGATCTGCGTCGGTTCAGGCAGCGAGATCTGGCGCGTCAGCGGTTTGAATTCGGAGGTCTTCAGCTTCAGGGTCACCACGCCGCCGACGACGCCTTCAGCTTTCGCCCGGTCGGCGGTTTTCACGCTGAGGTGCCAGAGATGGTCTTCGAGAATGCCAAGATCGGCGGTGTCCTCGAAGAAGGTCGTCTCGCTGGAGACAGACTTTCGCTCCTCATGCGGATTAACGCGGCGATTGTCACGGCCATGCGCGCACTTCTTCAGCCACTCGCCCGTCTCGCCATAGCGGCGGATCAGGGTCTTGAGGTCCGCACGCTGAAGATCGCCGATCGTGTGGTACCCATCGCGCGCCAGAGACTCCGCAAATTTCGGAC
>DNFL01000157.1 GCA_003486945.1 Hyphomonas sp.
GACGGGACGGCGATGGCGGCTGCCATTGCGGCCGGCGAGACCACGGCGCGGGAACAGGTGGAAGCGGCGATTGCCCGGGCGCAGGCAGTGGAGCCGCAGATCAACGGCATCGTGACGGAGACTTATGAGTCTGCGCGCTCGGACGCGTCGGGCCTGCTGACCGGGGCGTTTGCGGGCGTGCCGAGTTTCATCAAGGACCTGATCGACTGGCGCGGCGCGCCGACACTGGCCGGCAGCCGGGGCCTGGATGGCCATGTAGCGGCGGGCGACAATGTATTCGCGTCAAAATGGCGCCGGGCGGGGATCGTTTCGCTGGGCAAGTCCGCGACGCCGGAAGCGGGGCTGATCTCTTCGACCGAGCCTCTGTCGAACGGGCCAACGCGCAATCCGTGGGATGTGTCGCGGATACCTGGAGGCTCCTCTGGCGGCGCAGCGGCGCTGGTGGCGGCGCGGGTGGTGCCGTTTGCGCATGCGAGCGATGGCGGCGGATCGATCCGCATTCCGGCCTCGACCTGCGGTGTGTTCGGACTGAAGCCGTCGCGTGACCGCCTGCCCTACAGCGAGCCGGGCGCGGCAGCGCCGCCGATCCAGATTTCGGTGAACCATGCGGTGACGATCAGCGTTCGGGATTCGATTGCGCTGTTCCGCGCGGCGGAAGCGAATGATGGCACTTACCCGCTGCTGGGCGATGTGCAGCCGCTGACGCGGCGGTTGCGCATCGGGTTTGCGCCCGAGCCAATTGGCGGCACCCCGCTACATGCCGACACGCGTGCGGCCATCGAGGATGTGGCGCAGCTCTGCCGCGAGCTGGGACATACGGTGGTGGATTACACGCTGCCGATGGACGGACAGAAGTTCATGGACAGTTTCATTCTTTACTGGGCGTCCGGTGCGGCCATGTTTGCGCAGGAAGTCGCGGCGTTTTCCGGTAAGCCGGTTGGGCCGGAGATTGTCGAGCCGTGGACGCTGGGCCTTGCGGGGCTGGCGATGGCGCGGATGGGCGAGATTCCGGATGCGATTGCGCACCTGCAGGCGTTCGAGGCGCAGTATTCGGCCTTCTTCGACGCGCTGGATGTGATCCTGACGCCGGTGACCGGCAGCCCGGCCATTCCGGTGGGCGAGCAGGCGCCGGACCGGGACTTCGACACGGTAATGGACAGCGTGCTGACTTTCGTTGCCTACACCGCGCCGATGAATGCGGCGGGCGCGGCCTCGATGAGCGTGCCGCTGGCCTGGTCGCCTTCGGGACTGCCAATCGGGGCGATGTTCTCTGCCCGCAAGGGCGATGATGGCTTGCTGTTCGAACTGGCGTTGGAACTGGAAGCGGCCCGCCCCTGGGCGGGGCGAAAACCGGTAGTGACGGCAATCTGACGCAGGGGCAGGCTTCGCCTGTAAAGCGAAACCCGGGGCGGCATTAACCAAGATTCCGGGCTTGTTCGCCGGATTTAAAGGGCTCGCGCGTTAATTATTGCGGGCGCGAAAGATGACACTCGCGTCATTCGCACCTATGTTACGCCCGCCCCCTCCCAGGAAAGACCGCGCCCGTGAACCGCTCCATCAAGATCGCAGCTGCCATCCTGGCAGTTATCGTATTGTATTTCGGGGCGCGCAGCCTGATGCGCGGGAGCATCAGTTCCGAGGTGACGCCGCCTGCTGTTGCCGGCCCGGCGCCGGTTGCCGAAGCGATTGTGCTGCAGGCCTCCTCGCAGATCCATGAACTGAGGGTCACGTCAAAAGGCCGGACTGCGCCGGATAAATCCGTGACGGTGAAATCCGGAACGGCGGGCACAGTGGTTTCCACGCCGGTGCGCGAAGGCACGTTTGTGAAACAGGGCGCGCTGCTCTGCGCGCTGGACGTTGAAGCCCGCAGCGCGCGGGTGAAGGAAGCCGAAGCGGCGCGCGATGCGGCGCGGGTCGATTATGAAGCCGCGGTTTCACTGGCGGCCAAGGGGCTTGCTCCGGTGAACCGCGAAGCGGCCGCCAAGGCGCAGCTGGACGCTGCTGAAGCCGCCGTGAACTCCGCGAAGGTCGAGCTGGGCCGCACGCAGATCCGCGCACCGTTCGACGGCATCTTTGAACGCCGCCTGGCGGAAGCCGGTGATTATCTCGGGCCGGGCTCTGCCTGCGGCCTGCTGGTGGATATGAGCCCGGTGATCGTGTCAGCGGAAGTAACGGATGCGCAGGCGGGCCTGTTGCAGACCGGCATGCCGGCGAGCGTGTTGCTGGCCGATGGCCGGACCTTTCCGGCGAAGCTGCGCTATGTGGCGCGCACGGCCAGCGGCCAGACGCGCACATTCCCGGTCGAAGCCGAGCTTGAGACGGGTGGCGCAACCGTCGCGGCCGGCGTTTCGGCGACACTGACCGTGCCGGCCGGAAAAGTGCCGGCGACGCTGATTGCGCGTTCGCTGCTGACCCTGTCGGACACAGGCGAGCTTGGCGTGCGGCATGTGATGGCGGACGATACGGTACATTTCGCTGCGGTGCGCGTGATTGATGAGGCGCCTGAAGGGGCCTGGGTGACGGGCCTGCCGGACAAGGTGACGCTGGTGGCGATGGGCCAGGATTACCTCGCTGACGGCGTTAAGGTGAAACCGGTGCCGCAAGGCGGAGCCCGCCCATGAACGCGCTGATCGATGGTGCCATCGGCCGGGCGAGGATGGTGATTGCCATCCTCATCTGCTCGGTTCTCGCGGGCGCCTATACATACGTCAAACTGCCCAAGGAAGCAGACCCGGATATTCCGATCCCGATCGTGGCGATCACGGTGCCGCTGGCCGGCGTGACGCCGGAAGATGCCGAGCGCCTGCTCGTGCGTCCGGTGGAACAGGAAATCCAGTCCCTGGAGGGGCTGAAGGAATTCAAGTCCTACGGCGGCGAGGGCGCAGCGACGCTGGTGCTGGAATTCGAGATCGACGTGAACGTCGATCAGGCGGTGCTCGACGTCAAGGACAAGGTCGACATGGCCAAGCGCTATTTCCCGCAGGATGCGCGCGAACCGATCGTGACCGAGTTCAACGCGGCGCAGTTCCCGGTGCTGGTGGTCAACATCTATGGCGACGCGCCGGAACGCGGCATGGCGCGGATCGCGGAAGACCTGCGCGAGCGGCTGGAATCCGATCCCGGCATTCTTGAAGCGCGCGTGCAGGGCAAGCGCGAAGACCTGCTCGAGATTGTCATCGATCCGGTGAAGCTCGAGACCTACAACATCTCCTACCAGGAAATCTACGCGGTCGTTTCCTCGAACAACCAGCTGGTGCCTGCAGGCCAGATCGATACCGGACAGGGCAGCTTTGCGGTCAAGGTGCCGGGTATCATCCGTACGGGCGCCGATGCACTGAGCTTGCCGGTGAAGCGCACGGAGAACGCCGTCGTCACGCTCGGCGATGTGGCCGAGGTGCGCCGCACGTTCAAGGATCCGACCGGGTTTGCGACGTTCAATGGCGAGAAGGCGTTGCTGGTTGAAGTGGTGAAGCGCACGGGCGCGAATATTCTCGACACGGCGAACAGTGTGCGCGCCATCGTCGATGATGAGAGCAAGAAATGGCCGGCAACTGTGCGCGCCGAGATCACGTCCGACATGTCGGAACTGATCGGCTCGCAGCTCGGCACGCTGCAAAGCTCGATCATGACGGCGATACTGCTGGTGATGATCGTGGTCGTCGCCGCGCTTGGTATCCGGTCGGCAACGTTGGTCGGTATCGCGATCCCGTCTTCTTTCGTGATCGCATTCCTGTTCCTGGGCGCATTCGGCTACACCATCAACATGATGGTCATGTTCGGCATGGTCATCGCGGTCGGCATCCTGGTCGATGGCGGTATCGTCGTGACCGAATATGCTGACCGGAAGATGGCCGAGGGCCTGAACCGGAAAGAAGCCTACCGGATGGCTGCCAAGCGGATGTTCTGGCCGGTGGTTTCCTCGACCCTGACGACGCTGGCCGCCTTCGTGCCGTTCCTGTTCTGGAACTCGATGCCCGGCAAGTTCATGGCCTACCTGCCGCTGACGCTGATCTTCGTTCTGACCTCTTCACTGGTCGTGGCGCTGATCTTCCTGCCGGTGCTCGGCACCGTCATTGGCGGGCGCTCCGGCGGCACGGACGAAAACCTGGCGGCGCTGGCCGCTGGCGGCGATCCGCGCAAGGCGAAGGGCTGGATCGGCGCTTATGTGAAGATTGTCAGCGAAACCGTGAAGCGCCCGCTGATCACAACCGCCGCCGTGTTCGCAACTGTCATCGGCATCTTCATCTGGTTCGGCTCCGAACAGCACAAGACCGAATTCTTCCTTGATGTCGAACCGGAGCAGGCTTTTGTCTATGTCCAGGCACAAGGCGCTCTGTCTGCCGCTGAAAAAGCTGAACTGGTCCGAAAAGCTGAAACGGCCATTTCAGACGTGTACGGACTGTCTGCAATCTCAGCGCGCTCGGGCAGCGGTTCGACCAGCTCCCGCTTCGAGGGCGGCGGCAGCAGCCCGCAGGACACGATTGGCCAGTTGCTGCTGGACATCAACACAACTGCGGATGGCCCGTTCGACGCGCGCAAGACCTTGGAAGACGTGCGCGCGCGGTTGTCTGCCATCCCGGCAATGCGGTTTGAAATCAGCGCTCGCGAGCAGGGCCCGCCCGGCGGCAAGGACATTCAGGTCGCGCTGCTGAGCAATGATTCAGCCGAGCTGGACCGTGCCGCAACACTGGTGCGCGGGTGGCTGGAAGCGCGCAGCGATGTGATCGAGATTGACGATTCGCGGCCCCTGCCCGGCGTTGAGTATCAGCTGACGGTGGACCGTGCAGAGGCCGGCAAGTTCGGCGTTGACGTGGCGCAGATCGGCGCGGCAGTGCAGCTTGTCACCAATGGCGTGCTGGTGGGCCGCTACCGCCCGGACGATGCGAATGAGGAAGTCGATATCCGCGTACGCTTCCCGGAAGGCGAACGCTCGGCCTCGGCCATCGACACGCTGCGGATTGCGACGCCGCAAGGCAACGTGCCGCTGTCCCTGTTCGTGACGCGCGACCCGGCACCGCGTATCAGCCAGATCGAGCGCCGCGATGGCCGCCGCGTGATCGATGTGCGCGCGAACGCGAAGGAGCAAGGCACCGGCGCCGCGATTGTGGCCGAGCTGAAGACTTTCCTCGCCGCGCAGAACCTGCCGAACGATCTCGAAGTCCGCTTTGAGGGCGCCGATGAAGACACGGCCGAGGCCGGCGCCTTCTTTGCCGGGGCAGCGATGGCGGCCCTGTTCATGATGGGCGTGATCCTGCTGTGGCAGTTCAACAATTTCTGGCAGGTGATCCTCACGCTCTCCGCGGTTATCATTTCGACGGCGGGCGTTCTGGTCGGCGTGAACCTGCTGCTGCCTTATGTGAGTATCCTGATGCTCGGCACGGGTATCGTCGCGCTGGCGGGGATCGTGGTGAACAACAACATCATCCTGATCGACACGTTCAACCGCCTCAAGGAAGACGGGCGCTCGTCAGAGGATGCAGCGATTGCGACAGCCGCGCAGCGGATCCGTCCGATCCTCTTGACGACGTTCACGACCGTGTGCGGCCTGTTGCCGATGATCATCCAGATGAACGTGAACTTCCGAGAAGGCGCGATCAACTTTGGCGGCGCAAGTTCCGAATGGTGGGTTCAGCTGGCGACGGCAGTGGTGTTCGGTCTCTCCTTCTCGACAATCATCATCCTGCTGGTGACGCCGACCTGGCTGCTGGTGCCCGACAGGCTCCAGCGCATCTCGAAACGCATCTGGCAGAAGGTCGTTCAGAATGATGCCGGCCCGGCAGACGCGGATCCGTCCTATGTCGCGAACGATATGCAACCGGCACACCGGACACTGCCTCCGGCGGCGGAGTAATCCACAGGAAAGTCCGCTCGGCCTCAGGCCTTCGGCGTGATCCGGTAAACTGCCGTGGCGGTCATCACGGTCTTGTCGCCGGCTGTGGCATTGCCGCCGGTGAAGAGGATGGTGCGGGTCTTGCGGTCGATGCGGGGCACGTAGCTGAGGCTGGCCGGTTCGGCGCCGGTGGCGGAGACGTCGAAGGTGACGGAAACCAGATCGACCGCATCGGGCGCACAGGCGCGCTCGGCATCGGCCCGGATCGCCTGCATCAGGCGCAGGGCAATGGCTTCGTCGGGCTTCGTGACCAGGGTGTCGCTCATATCAGTCTCCACAGGCGCAGACGCGCTGTAGCGGCATGGGGCCGAAAAGAAAAGGGCCGCCCTTGCGGACGGCCCGGTACTTCTGAAACGGCACGAAGACCTGAAAGGTCTGTATAGCAGTACCGGATCGCGTCGCGGGACCAGCGCGTTATGCGGCGCGCACCTCTTTCCCGCGGGCCGGCGATCCCGCGAGGCTCATCAGGTCACCCAGATGGCCCATATCATTCATGCCGTGTACGGATTGCATCCAGCTGCCGATGGACGGCAGGAGCGTGCCGATGGCCTTGTGATCAAGGCCGGCATCCTGGAGTGCGGAAATCATTGAGACGTTGACATACCGGCGTCCGCCGGGGGTCTGTTCGATCAGGCGCGCGATGTCGCCCGTGGGGGCGCCGATCTCTGCGCCGGTACGCGCTGCAAGCGCGCGTGTACCGGGAACCTTCTTGAACACGATATCAGCGAGCGGGCTGCCCTGGCGCTCTGCGCCATTGAGGACAATACCGAGAGCACGCTGTGCAATAGGTTGCGCGAGGCCATTGCTGCTAGCGATGTGCACGATCAGATCAATCATCATTGGCAACTGCACTCCTGAGGTCAATGGCCTCGCGACAAGGCAACTCTTCGCCGGGCGTGGTTTCTGGAAAGTTACTAGTCTGAACTTTTTTTCACCCCGGATGAAGAAACCGATTAAGTCGCATTAGGGCGCAGTAAACAGACGGGCCGCTTTTGTTTACGAACGCTGTAATGTGTGCTGCTCTGGCACACGAAACCGGAGAGCTGAATGATCCGCATCGGCATACTGGGCGCCGCGAAGATTGCGCCGAAAGCTGTGATTGCGCCTGCCGCGAGGCGCGAGGACTGCGCGGTCGTGTGTGTGGCGGCGCGCGACGGCGAAAAGGCGAAGGCCTATGCCGGCGAGCACGGCATTCCCGAATGGGAGGCGAGCTATGAAGCGCTGATCGCGCGGCGCGATATCGACCTCATCTACAATGCCCTGCCCCCGCACCGGCACATGGACCTGACCATCGCCGCACTCGAGGCCGGCAAGGCCGTACTGTGCGAGAAGCCGTTTGCGATGAACGCGCGCGAGGCGCGGGCGATGACCGAAGCGGCGGCGCGCACCGGGCGGCCGCTGGTGGAGGCGTTCCATTACCGCTTCCATCCGATGTTCGACGAAATCCTGCGGCAGGTGAACGAGGGCGCCATCGGGAAGCTGTGCGCGATCCGCTCCGAATTTTCAGTCGCGATCAAATACCGGCCGGGCGAGCTCAGGCATGATCCGGCGCTCGGCGGCGGGGCGCTGATGGATCTGGGATGCTACGCGCTGCACTGGGCGCGCACCGTTGCAGGTTCAGAGCCAGACGTGAAGTCCGCCGCCGTGAAATTCAGCGAGCACGGCGTCGATCTCGTGACCGATGCGAACCTGGAATTTGCGGGCGGCGTGAAGGCGAAAGTACGCACCTCAATGATGCCGGGGCAGCGCTTCAAGGCACTGCTGGCGCTGCAAGGCACAGAGGGCGTGCTGGTGGCGCGTAATCCGCTGCACCCGTCGCTGGGAAATTCGATCACCCTCCGGCGCGGCCTGTCGATCAAGCGCTATTCGGTGGAGGGGCAGACGACGTACGACCACCAGCTGGCGCATATGATCGACGTGATGAAAACAAATGCCCCGCCTTTGACGGGCGGGGCAGATGCGGTGGCCAACATGGCGCTGATCAATGCGGTCTATGCAGCGGCGGGCGTCGCACGTCCGGCCTGAGGTCAGGCGGCGTCCTGCGCCATGCCAATCCATTCCTCGACCTCGTCCTCGTGCAACACCTGATCGTCACGCAGCACGCGCTCGCCTTGCGGTGTGGTGAGGAATTCGGTCGCGAGTTCGAACACCGTGCGCGCCGAGGCGTTGGCGAGGTCTTCGCGGCTGGTGATGCCGGCGCCGACGAGCAATTGCGCATCGTGCACGCGCAGGCCGGGCACTTCGAGCATGAGCTGTGTCTGATCCTGCCAGGTGCGGATCGCTTCGGCGGTAACGTGGCGCACGTTGAGCTCGAGCTCGACCATGTCCGGGTCGCAATCGAGCAGGTCGCCAATCGTGGTGATGCCGGCGCGGGCAAGCTGCTTCGCTGTCTTGCGTCCGATGGAGGGCGCATCGACGACCGGGCTGTCGAGTTCGAATGCTGCCATGCGGCGCGGCGCGGAGTCCGCTTCTTCTTCGGCTTCAGCCTCGACCGTTTCAGGTTCGGCTTCGATTTCCGCTTCGGGCTCCGGCGCCGTGTTGCGTTTGCGCGTGCCGAACAGGCCGCGCGCCGGGACAGCACTTGAATCGCGGCGCGCGATTTCGGCAAGCTCCGTAGGCGGTACATCATCCGGCATCGCGACCGCTTCGGCTTCGGTCAGTTCCAGCTCTGGCTCTTCCGGCGGGCGGTTCTCGTTCAGCGTGCCGATGGGCGCAGGTTCTTCCGCGTCCAGTTGTTTCAGCGGAATGCGGCGTACTTCCTTCGCGTGCATCGCGCGGATAGCCTTGTCATCATCCGGAAGGGTCTTGATGACCTTGCCGGTCTTCTGGAACTCGGCATACATCCGCTCCACCGTGCGCTTGTCGGCGGCGTTCTCGAGCTTCGCCGTGATCCAGCGCAGCGGAATGTCGAGCGTTTCGATATAGCCTTGCAGCGTCAGGTTCACCTTCGGCGGCGAGACGGCTGCTTCCTCCGCCGCGCGCGTCAGGATGGCGGCGAAACCGGCGGTGGCATAGGCGATGAGGTCGGTGATCGCGGCGAGCATCGTTTCGTCGAGGCCCGAGGGCGGATCGGCGACGCCGGCGTCGAGGTCGTAGTGATCGATGAAGGTGAAATAGTGCGCGTGGCTGAGCAGAGCGCCCTCGCGCACCATTTCCGAAACGAAGCCGAGACCGTCCGGGATTTCGATCTCAGGGTAGCCGTTCGCCTCTATGCGTGCGTCGATTTCCGGGCGGGACTTGGCGATGCTCCATTCTACGGCGCGGTGGATGATGCCTTCGGCTTCGGTCTGGCCGGTATGGAAGGGCTGGATCGGGTCGGCATAATAGTGGCTGAGCACGCCGAGGGCATAGGCCGCCTCGCTCCAGCGCTTGCGGCGGAGAAGATCGACCGCGCGGGCATACCATTCGGTCGCCGCGGCGCGCGCGCCGCCCCACTCGCCTTCGCCGACATGCAGGACGTGGTTCTTGAAATCCTTGAACTTTGCGTCCGGCGCCTTGGCGCCTTCCAGAAGGTGCTCATGGTGCACCAGGAACAGCGATTTCCAGGCCTCGCCCTCCTCCCCGCCAATCAGCGAAAGGGCATCGAAGGCGATGTAGTGGTGCGTCGAGCGGCAGCGGTGATTGCGGATCACGCGTTCGAGCAGCGTCATGGCGAAATTCCTGAAGTTTCGAGTCAGTCACCCGGAAACTCCCCGAAGATGGTGAACGCGCTGTTAACCCCGGCGCTTGGCAGGCACCTCGGGGCCGTGGTATCTGCGCCCTCGCAACAGGCGCTGAGCGCGGTCTCTTCATGGGGATGAGGCAACCACGGCGCAGACACCGTCCTGTGTGCGCGCCGATATGGCACCTCCGGGACGCGGCATAGCGAGGAGCCTTACGCCAATGAAAACCATCATCGAACCCTTCCGGAT
>DNFL01000343.1:0-4172 GCA_003486945.1 Hyphomonas sp.
TGCAAATCATGCCGAAGGGCCCGCTTCTGCCTTCAGGCGTTCGAGGCGTTCGGCGCAGAGGGCGTCGGCGAGCGTGATCAGCTTCTCGATCCGGTCTGCCTGCCAGGTGAGGATCTCCCGGGTGGTCTCATAGGCCGGTGAGTAGCGCGCTTCGACATAGGCGCGGCGCAGGAGTTCGAAATAGCGCTTGTAGGGCTTCTGCGGCGGGCCCCAGGCCTCTTCAAGGCGTTCATCGATCGTGCGGGCGAGGTTCCTCAGCTTGCCGAGATGGTGCGTGCCCGGCGCGTATAGAGTCACCGTGAGCAGGAACATCCGGTAGGCGCTCTCGGCAGCCTGGTGGAGCTGGAAGGCGGCAAAGTTTCTCGATTCAGGATCCTTGGCGCCGAGATGCTGACGACCTGCGTTCAAAAACAATTTGGCTGATTTTTTCCAGCTGAGACGAAACTTGTCACCCAGTGCAAAAGCCCTCCGAGAATCTGGCGCCGCGGGACTGGCGAGAATGTTCTTGGGATTGCCGTTTCGGTCGGGCTCGGCGTCCTCATAGAGGAGGATGCCCTGGCTGATGATCTCGGAGAAGAAATACTGGCCGTCCTTCAGCTGGCGGTTCACGTCCTGCAGGGTGTGGACGATAATCGAGACATCGCGCTGGATGGCGGGATCGTGGAAGAGACGCTCCTCGACCTCTTCCCAGAACGCGCTCATCTCGGTCAGCGCTTCGTGGCTGACGATGGCGAGTAGGTCGATGTCGGAAGCGCGGCCCGAATTGCTGTCCTCGAACCAGGTGCCTTTCGCAAAACTTCCGAACAGGACGAGCTTCAGGAGACGGTAGCGCTTGGCGCGGGCATTGCCGGCCGCCTGGATGCGCTGCGTCAGCTCCTCGAGGATGATCTCCCGTACCCGGGCGAGTTCGGCCTGACGGGCAAGGGGAAGATGGGCGAGGGAGGCTTGCAAACGGGAGACCTGCGAAACATGTGAGCGAGAATACTATTCTCTTATAAATAGAAATCAAGATCCAGGCAAAAATCAACGCTCATTATCCTGCGACGGCCGGAAAAACTTGCGGCGCGTCTTGAGATGCACCCGCCGGAGATCCTGCCCGGTGCGGCGCGGCTCATTCCTTGCTGCGGCCGCAAAGACTTCAGAAAAACTGCGCCGCTGGCGCTGATCTGGCGGTTAATTCTTTGTGAATCGATTGGCGGAAGGTTCATCCGTACACAGAACGAGGGGTTATCCTTGCTGTGGTAGAAACGCAACATCTGAAATTGGCAGAATGCCGGGAGATGTAGCGTGAAACGCAAGAGCACCAAGTCGCTGTGCGCAGCGGTCATAACAGCCGGCCTCTTTGGCCTCCAGGGCTGCGTCAGTGTGGCGCCGCTGGAGCCCATCAAGAATCCGCCAACGAACTTCCGGTCAGATAACGCCGTGGAAGTCGAGTTCCTGTCACCCGCAATGGTCGGGCTTCGCTGCGGCGAACGCGGAACGTCCTTCTACGGAATGCCTGTCTTCCACGCGATGGCCTGCGGCAATGGCAAGCTGATCACGATGCCGAATGCCTGCGAAACCTTCACGGGCGGGGCCTATGCCGACATCGTCTGCGAAACCCGCGAACAAGCCCGCGACCTGCAATCCACTTTCCGGGGCATGCTGATCAGTGCGAGCCTTTCTGCAACCGGATCGACCAAAGTCAGGACCGAGGAGAAAGCGCTCAAGGACGGCGCATCGATCACGGTCGAGTTCATCCACCCGGCTTCCGTCGCCCAGCGCTGCCTGGTGATCGGCGCAGACCTTGTCAAAGTCGAAGAGCTCTATTCCTGCGCCGCGCCGGACCGGATCGTCCTTCCGAACCCCTGTATGAGCCTTGAAGGCGGCTGGTATGCCCGCACGCTCTGCCACGAAATGGCGCACGCCAATGGCTGGGCCATGGACCATCCGGGCGGCAGCTACCTCTCCGACAAGAAAGCCGGCGTGGATCCGGCGGACGTTCCCCCGCCGCGCGCCATCATGGCGAGCCTTGAGTCCGGCGCCCCGCTGCGCAAGGCGAGCGAGTCGGCTGTCTATCTCGCCTATGCGGCGCAGAAGGAAGCGAGCGGCGTACAATACGCCTCTCTCGCCGTTCCTGCCGCCGATCTTGCGCCGCAGGCCAGATCTTCTGAGCCGCCGCTCGCACTCCGGGCCCTTGCAAGCGTGAAACTGCTCAACGCTTCGCTGCCGGACGTACTTTCAGACCTTCGCCAGTTTGCGGCGACCTTCAGGCTTCCTGAGGAAGGCATGCCGGTACACCTGGCGAGCCTCACCCTGCGCCCCAAAGCTGACCTTTCTCCAGTCATGGCGCTTGCCTCTCTTGACCTCGCTGCTCCAGCTTCGGAGCCGGACGCCGGGGTGTCTTCGGGCGGCTTGCTGGAAGAAGGCGCCGGCCTCGCGAATGCGATGCTCGCCTCCGTGTTCGAGGATGTTCCTGAAGGGACAGATCTCGCGGCTGCAAACGTCTCGCCGGCAGGGGACCGAGGGCAGCAACCGGCTCGAACCCAGTTTACCCTCAGCGCAATGGACCTGCGCCGGCGCATGGAAACCCCTGCCTCTCCGCAACCGGAAAGCCTCTCCGAAGCAGAGGTGCCTGAGCTGCCCGCAGAGGAAGCCGGGCCGCAGGCGCCGAGCCGCAAGCCGCTGCGCCCCTACCTCTGGCGCGAAGACGAAGACGGCGCTTCTGCTGCCGGCGTCTGATCAGGGGCAACCGGCCACCCTGATGGTGGGGCAGTAAAAACCAGAAGACCCCGGCAGATCCTGCCGGGGTCTTTATTTGGTGCACAGGCGTTTCAGCGCAGCGACTGAGAGGCGCCGGGATGCTCGTCGAGACAACACCGCCGGAACATCTGCCCGAAATCCGTCAGCGCCAGAACGCGCCGGTCAACGCTCGGTTTGAGGCCCGGGGCAACGCCGGCCTCGAACACGCCGACAAAATCCTGGGCGAGGAGGTCGCGGTAGAACCGCTCGTCGCTGATCGCCAGATGCGCCGGCGCCGAAATGATGTTCAGCCTGAGGAGGTTGTCCATGTAGCCGCCGAGCGCTTTCGGGCGCTCGCAGACGCGGGCGACATGTTCCGGAACGATGTAGCGCAGCGAGGAGAGGATGCGTCCGCTGCGGTCGAGATAGTTGATGTTGGCAAAGGGCAGGACCTGGCCGACATCGGGGAAGCTCAGGACAATGCGTACTTCGTCGAGGGTGAGCTGTTTGAGGATCTCGATGAACGAGGGATGGGCGTCATCGGCGAGAGAGGTGTCCATCGTCGAGGCGATGAGGAGCGCAAACTCACGCTTCAGCCCGGAATACCGCATCGCCTCGATCGCGGGGATCGCAATGTCGAGCCGCGGGCTCGTCATCCGGTCAGGCGGAACCGTGCGGATTGCCAGGATCTCCTGGATCGAGCTGACGGTATATTCCTGGATGCGCGACCAGTCCCAGGTGACGGCGGCGAACCCGGCGAGCTTGTCGGCGACGAGGGCCTTGTGGGCTTCGGGATTGAGGGCAGGCACGGGCGCCTCTTCGGCGCTTTCCTTGGCGGGCGGGCGCGGTCCGCTACCGGACCGGCGGGGGCCGCCCCGTGCATACCGGGCCGAATTCGGACGCTCGACAGGATCACGCATCTTGGCTTCGCTGTGCACTCCCGGAAGCGGCGCCCCCGGACGAGGGTCACTCTGCTCAACTTGCGGTAAGACGTAAAGCGCTGATTGCGCGGGCCCTGCCTGATATTCGCCCCTTCGGCGAGCAGGAACGGCCGGCTGTCCTGCCGGGGCGTTGCGCGACAGGGTTGTCGCGCGCGCCCGGCTCACGCTATCCAGAGGGTCACATAGTCCCGGATCGGCCCTCAGGGGCCATTCACCTTGCAAGGATCTGCCGGTTTGCGCTGCTCGACCTGTCTTATCGAAATGCGCCGGCAGAAGGGCGGCCATGTCTGCCCAAAATGCGGCGCGGCCGGTGCGGCGCTTCTCGATGATGGGACAGAGGCCGAGTTCGAACCTCCGAAGCGAGGCTCCGGCGGCAGGGCGCTCGGCGCCGGCGTCCTTGCGATTGTCCTTACCGGAGCCGCCGGCGCGGCCTGGTGGTTTCGGGACGCACTGCCCCTCGACATGTTTCGCCCGCCTTCCCAGCCTGTGATCACGGCGGGGGGGGCGCCC
>DNFL01000343.1:4382-4560 GCA_003486945.1 Hyphomonas sp.
CCCCCCCCTCCTTCCTCCGCCCCCCCCCCCAGCCTGTGATCACGGCGGGCGCGCCTCCGGACTGGCGCATGGCGCGGCTCGAAGAGTTTGGAGAGGACCTGCGCGGCGGGGTCATCGGCGTGTTCGGCACGGACGGCGAGGACCGTCTCCTGGCGTTCACGGCGCTGGCCGGGGGCGA
>DNFL01000315.1 GCA_003486945.1 Hyphomonas sp.
GCGGGCACGCACATCTTCGGCCGCGTCGTAGAGCGCGATCTCGCCGGCCGCGCCATACTCGCGTGCGGCCCGGGCAATCGAGGAGCCGATCAGGCCGGCGCCGATGATGGCGATGCGCGGGAAGACGGGGTCGGTCATGGGCAGGCAAACTTTCACGGGCGGCAATGCGGCTGCTCTCGTGGGCAAAGCGGCCCCATGCGTCAAGGGGGCGCGCGGGCGATTGACACGTTGGCAGGCGGGGTGGCCGGGCCTATCTGGGCGGCGTGAACGGCAAGTCTCCTATCCTCAACGGCCTGCGCCAGCGCTGCGGAAACTGCGGCGAGGGCCGCCTGTTTTCAGCATACCTGAAGCTGAACGAGGCCTGCCCGTCTTGCGGGCGGGACATGCGGGCGGCGGATACAGCGGACGGGCCGGCGTTTTTCGTCGGCTTTGGCGTGCTGATCCTGACAGCGCCTTTCCTGTTCCTGGTGCCGATGAGCCCGCTGCCTATTGGCTGGAAAGTCGCGGCAATCCTGCTGCTGGCACTGGTCATCACAGGCCTGTCGCTCTGGCTGCTGCCGGTGGCCAAGGGGATTCTCCTCAACCTGCAGCTGCATCACCGCGCCGGACAAGCCCGGCCCGACCGCCCGGAGCCGCCGGAAACCAGCGCCTGAGGCGCTGCTGCAAATTCCCTCGCCACAACAGGGCCGATACGTTAGACAAAGGGTGTGATGTCAGTCACTCCAGAGGGTGGACGTGAGCCGCAGGGACACGAAAATCGCCATAACAGGTGCCGCCGTCGCCAAGATGGAGCGCGACCGCGCCCGGCGTGGGGGTGAGGACACAAATCAGAAACAGGGGTCATTCATGCGATTAATCTTCGGCATCTTTCCGCTGCTGGTCATTCCGGTGGTGCTCTACAACCTGATCGCCATGCTGGGCGGCGGTGATGTGCAGTCCACGAATGAGCTGGGCCAGACGGTTCAGGCGCAGGTCGCGCCGATCCAGGCGCTGCTGAACGAGCGCTTCCTGGGCCTGCCGATGATCTCGGGCGTCGAGTGGATCCTGACCAAGGGCGATGCGATCGTGCTGCTGGCGGTGACCTTCCTGTTCCTCGAGATCCTGAAATCGACGAGCACGGGCACGGCCACGATCGTCAATCACGGCATTTCGCTGCTGCTGTTCATCCTCTGCCTCGTGCAGTTCCTGCTGATGCCGAACTTTGCGACCTCGACCTTCTTCATCCTGATGTCGATGACGCTGCTGGATGTGCTGGCGGGCGTGATCGTCACCATCGTGTCGGCGCGGCGCGATTTCGGGGTCGGCGGCGACGTCTGATCTGCGCGGCCGGAGGGCCGGAATCGAAAGAGGCGTCCCGGTGGGGACGCCTCTTTTGTTTTGGGGGCTTTGAGGTTCAGTCTTTCCGCGACAGTTCCGTCAGCTGTTTCTGGATGGCCTCCATCTGCTCCTGCATCGCGGCGAGAGCTTCGGCCTGGTATTCGAGGAAGGGATTGGCCGGCATCTGGGGGGAAGACGGGCGCTCTGCGCGGCTGGCATTGAAGACCGCCGGCATGAAGAGTTTCATCGCCTGCTCGAACATCGCCATGTTGCGCTTGGCCTGCGCCTCGAAGAGGTTCATCGGATTGGTGGCCTTGCGCCATTCCTTCTGAGCGTCGGCGAAGGAGTTCATCGACATCTCGAGGAAGGCCGGCAGGAAGGTCTGCGCGCCGCCGCCATAAAAGCCGATCAGCTGGCGGAGGAAATTCAGCGGCAAGGCGCCCTGCCCCTTGGTTTCCTGCTCGAAGATGATCTGGGTCAGCACCTGACGGGTTAGGTCTTCACCGGTCTTGGCGTCGCGCACTTCGAAGTCGCGCCCTTCCCTGACAAGGTCGGACAGGTGGTCCAGGGTGACATAGGACGAGGTCGACGTGTCGTAGAGACGCCGGTTCGCGTACTTCTTGATGATGATCGGGCCGTCCGATCCGTGTGCCTTGGCCATTTCCTCGCCTCGCCGCTTGCCGCGCTGTCCGCAGCTAAGCAATTATTGTGCTAGTGCGAAATGATCGCACAAAACACCAGCTTGACCAATCGGGTATTCAGAGGGTTCTGATAAGGGACAAGCACACACAAACGGGGAGGATAGTTAATGGCACGTACGGCACTGGTGACGGGCGGGACCCGCGGCATCGGCAAGGCGATCAGCGAGGCGCTAAAGGCGAAGGGGTATAACGTAGCGGCAAACTATGCTGGCAACGACGCCGCCGCAGCCGAGTTTTCGAAGGCGACTGGCATCAAGGTTTACAAGTTTGACGTTGCGGATTTCGGCGCGGTGGGCGAAGGCCTGAAGAAGATCGAGGCGGAAGTCGGCCCGGTCGACATTCTCGTGAACAATGCCGGCATCACGCGCGACGCGCCGTTCCACAAGATGAGCCTCGCCCAGTGGAATGAAGTCATCAACGTCGACCTGAACTCGGCCTTCAACGTGACGCGCCAGGTTTGGGACGGGATGCGCGAGCGCAATTTCGGGCGCGTGATCAACATCTCCTCGATTAACGGGCAGAAAGGCCAGTTCACGCAGGCGAACTATTCCGCCGCCAAGGCCGGCCTGATCGGGTTTACCAAGGCGCTCGCCTATGAAGGCGCGAAGAAAGGCATCACGGCCAACGTGGTGGCACCCGGATACATCGACACCGAGATGCTGTCGGCGGTGAAGCCGGAAGTGCTGGAAGGCATTATCGCGACGATCCCGGTCGGCCGTCTCGGCAAGGCCGAGGAGATCGCCTCGATGTGTACCTATCTCGCTTCGGACGAGGCAGCCTTCATCAACGGCGCCACGATGACGGTGAACGGCGCGCAGTATATCGCGGGCTAGTTTCCGGCGCGCTTCCGGTTGCGTACGACCAGGTAGATGATCCCGGCGAAGATGGCCGGGATGAACAGGCCGGTGGAGATCAGCAGCCAGAAGCCGAAGATGCCCAGCACGATCCGGTGCTGGACAGAGAGCCGGTTGAAGAAACTCGCGGCGAGGGCTTCGAAGCGGCGGAAGCCATCGGCCGGGTCCTGCACGGACCCGGACCGGAGCGCCGCTTCACGGACCGGCCGCGGCAGGGATTTCTGCGCCTGAAGTTCGAAATTGTCCGGACGGTGGAAAATATCTGACAGGCGGCGCGGCGTCTCGACAAGCACGACCGGCTTTGCCGCGCGCAGCGCTGCACGCTGGATGGGCGGCGCAGACATCGGGTCTTTCCGGTCCGCGCCGAGATCAATCGGAACGCCGAACGTGTCGTCAAATTTCGGGCGGCCGCCAAACATGCACTTCGTTCCTCAATGCCGATCCCCTTTGCCGTGAAGACATCAATATCCGGCTAATCGAGTGCGTTCCAAACCGCCGGGCGCCAGTCCGGCGGCGCGAGCGTGAAGCCGGAAAACTCGAACCCCGGTGCAACAACGCAGGAGACAAGCGTCCAAGCGCCGAGCGTTTCTGCGGTCTGCCAATGTCCGGCTGGAATGATGCATTGCGGGCGCTGGCCCGCGCGCAGGTCCGGACCGAGCCGCGCAGTGCTTACACCTTTCCCGTCCGCTGGCGACAGACTGAGCGCCAACGCGCCGCCCGCATGCCAGAGCCAGGCTTCCTCCGCATCGACCCGGTGCCAGGCGGAGACTTCATCAGCTTGCAGCAGATAATAGATCGCCGTCATCGCGGCGCGTCCTTCGCCGGGTGAGCGCCAGGTTTCGGCATAGTGGCCACCTTCGGGATGCGGCAGCATATTCAGGAGACGGATGATTTCTCCGGCGCCGAGATCGCCCGGGATCGCCCGCTGCATCAGAACCGGTCCTTCCGTCCTCGGATTTCTGCAAACGTGGCAACCGCGTCGCCAGGATGGCCCATAGCGGCCTGCAATTCCGGCAGGCCGGCGCGCAGGAAGGGATTGGCCTTCAGCTCGCGCTCCAGTACTGCCGGGACCGTCGGCAGGCCCTTCGCGCGGCGTTCGCCAACCCAGTCGACATAGGCCTTGAGGTCCGGATTTTCCGGCTCGATGGTGACGGCGAACTTTGCGTTCGAAGCGGTGTATTCGTGCGCGCAGTAGAGGCGGATGGAGGGGGGCAGCGCTTTCAGTTTCGACAAGCTGTTCCACATCATTTCCATCGTGCCTTCGAACACACGGCCGCAGCCGAGCGCGAACACAGCATCTCCGACAAAGGCAGCGTTCTGATCCTCGAAGATGTAGGCGTTGTGGCCGAGCGTGTGGCCCGGCACGTCGAGCACGCGGCCTTTCGCAGCGCCGATGGAAACCTGGTCCCCTTCCTTCACCGCGACATCAATGCCGGGAATTTTCGCAGCTTCGCCTACCGGGCCGTAAATGGTGCAGCCGGTTGCTTCCCTGATCTTCAGGTTCCCGCCGGCATGGTCGGGGTGCCAGTGGGTGTTGAGGATCATGCTGATCTGCCAGCCCTTTTCGGCGGCGCGTTTCAGGTAGGCTTCGGCGTCCGGTGTATCGATGGCGGCGGTGGCGCCCGAGACAGGCTCGTGCACGAGATAGCCGTAGTTATCGTTCAGGCAGGGAAACTGCTCTATATCGAGGGTGATCTGGGTCATGTCCGTGCCTCCTGAAGGTGTGGACTAACATATGGGAACGGATGCGTCAGGACGCTGTCACGCTCGAACGGTTTTACGCCGGGCCGCTGGGCCGGGCGGCGGGACGCGTGCTGTCTGGCAAGCTGACGGACCTGTGGGGCGACGCGAAAGGGCAAACGATGCTCGGCCTCGGATATGCGTTGCCTGTGCTGGAAGCGTTTGGCGAGGCACCGCGCAGCATGATCGCCGCCGTGCCGTTCGAGCATGGGCCGGTGAGTTGGGCCGGACAGGGACGCGGCAATGCGGCGGTGGCGGTGGGCGATCCCCGCCTGCCCTTCCCTGATGGCCTGTTCGACCGTGTGATCGTGCTGCACGGGCTGGAGGAAGCCGCTGAGCCGCGCGCCTATCTGCGCGAAATCTGGAGGGTGACGGCGCCGGAGGGTCGGGTGGTGATCGCCGCTGCGAACCGTTCCGGCCTGTGGGCGCGCGCGACGCAGACGCCGTTCGGACAGGGCCGGCCCTGGACACGCAGCCAGCTGTCGAACCTGCTGGCGGGCGGATTGTTCCAGGTGACGGCCTCGTCCAGCGCGCTCTACATGCCGCCGCTGAACCAGGGTTTTGTGACCTCAGCGGCGGAAGGCTGGGAGATCATGGGGCGGGCGTTCACGCCGGGCCTTGGCGGCGTGGTGATGATCGAAGCGGTGAAGCGGCTGTACGCGCCGCCGAATGGCGGAACCGGCGCGCCGGTGACCGAGCGGCTGCGAATTGCGCGTCCCGCGAGGGCAAGCCGCCGCGAAGAGCATTGACGCGCTGTTGCGAAAGTTTAACTTCGCATGTGCAGCATGCTCCAGACGAGGTCGAACCCATGAAACTCATCACCGCCGTGTTCAAGCCCAGCCGGCTCGACGCCGTGATCGAGGCGATCTCCGAGGCCGGCGCGACCGGCCTGACCGTTACCGAAGTGCGCGGCTATGGCCGCCAGCAAGGGAAGACGGAAGTTTACCGCGGCGCCGAATACGAAGTGCGCCTGTTGCCGAAGGTTAAAGTGGAACTCGCCTGCGCCGACGATGACACCGAGCGCCTGATCGAGGCGATCACCTCAGCGGCCAATACCGGCACGATCGGCGACGGCAAGATCTTCGTGCACGACATCGAGAGCATCTTGCGCATCCGCACCGGCGAGCGCGACGAACAGGCGATTTCGGGCTGAGGCTTCACCGCCTTACTCGATAATCTCGAAACCTTCCGGGATCACCATCACCTCTTCTGCAGACGCGACGCCGACCTGAGGCTCCAGCATTTCGCCGGGGCCGTTCTCGCGCCGCTCATAAGCGGCGACCAGCGACAGGTAGGGCGGAACGTGTGACCAGACTTCGCCGCCGGTGTTCTGCATGATCTCGAAGTGCAGGTGGACGGTTGTCGGCGTGCCGCCGAAATCATTCGAGACATAGCCGATTAGATCTCCCGCCTTGACGCTCTGCCCGGCGGTGACCGCGAGGCGCGCCATGTTGAGGTGCATGTAGTTGTAGATGCTGCCGGCGCCGCGCAGTTTCACGTTGTAGGTGCTGATCGAGGAAATGATGCCATCCTCGACCGCGACGACCTCATGGATGCCCCGCTGCGCAACGGCCTGGCGGGTGACTGTGTTGCACTCGGCGGCCGTGCCGACACGGATATCCTGACCCTGATGGATCTTGGAGGTCGGGCAGAAGGGCGAGTTGCGGTTGGCGCTGCGCGCTTCGCAAAAATTGTCGCGCCAGGGATAGGCATAATTGGAGGCCGCGCATTGCGAGCCACCGGCAACGCCGCCGCCCGGCATGAAGACCTGCGATTGCAGATAGGTGGGCGCCGACTTGATCGGGAACACGATGTTCGGGGCGTGGACAATCTGCTGCGTCTGGCCCGTGCCGGAACCGGGGATGAGGAAGCCGGGCGAGTAGTAGCTGAACACAGGCTCGACCGGCGCCGGAAGCTCCGGATCAGGTTGAGGCTCAGGCTGAGGTACTGGTTCCGGATCGGGTTCGGGTTGCGGCCCGGGCTCCGGCGTGTCTTCAGACGGCGTGTCCGGCGTTTCGTCGACGGGCGGCGTTTCCGTGTCGCCGGGGACTTCAGGCGTTTCTCCCGGCGTTCCGGTACCGTCCGGACGCTCCGTGTCCGGACCGGTGTCGTCGACCGGTGGCTGCGGCAGGGCGGGCTCGTCCGTACCGGGTGTCTCGGGCGGCGGGCCGCCATCGCCGGGAAAGCGGACAAAGTCGCAGGCGGCAATCAGCGTCAGACCAAGCGCTGCGGCGGCGGCGGGCAGGTAGCGTTTCATCAGCGGGTTCCCGACAGGGCCAGATCACGGGCGAAGGCGACGGCGGCTTCCTCGGTAATGCAATTGGGTTGGCCTGCTGCGAAAACCTTGCACTCGAATTCGACGAGATAGTCGGCGCCGTAGCGCGAGAAGGTGACGCTGGCGCCAGTGGTTGTGGGCGAGAACGCGTAGGTCTCGGCGCGCGGCTGGGGCGTTTCGCCGGGGGCGAGGATGACGACATTCGTGCCGTTGACGACGATGTCATAAGCATCGCCCGGGAAGAAGGCGTAGTAGCCATCGGATGTCGGCTGGAAGCGGATGGCGGTTTCGCCGCCCTGAACCGAGACAGGCGCGGAGGGCAGGAAGACCGGCACCGGCGGCGCATCACCGCCGGACTGGATGGAGAAACTCGCTTCGCGCTCTTCCAGCGGGCGGGCGGCAAGATCGCGGCGCGCCGCTTCCCAGTCGATGGTAGAGCCGGACGCCACCGTCTCTGCACGCACAGGCAGATCAACGGCGGGATCTACTTCTTCCACCCCTTCCTCTGCTGGCGCTTCCTGCACCTCGGCGGGACGCTGGAAGACACGGTCGCAGGCGGTGAGCGCGAGAGGGACAGCGATCAGGACCGGGAGAAGCAGTGCACGTTTCATGAAATCAATCCTTGCCGGGATGAGCGATATAGTCGGGGTCGGCATAGGACATGCCTTCGATCTTCAGGAGCCGTTCCTGCACCGCGCGGATCTCGGTGGGCGAGGCGCTGGTGCCGGGCGGCATCTGATAGGCGAGTTTGATCTCGCCGGAATAGCTGGCGCCGACGAGCGTGAACTCCGCAAGGCCGGGCAGCCGGGTGGAAAGCTCGGCCCAGGCTTCCTGCGCGGCGGCAGGATCGCGCTTGAAATTGCGTGTGATGATGTCGACTTCCGGCGCGCCGCGCAGGCGGACGATGAAGTGAACCTCCGTACCCTGAAGACGCGCAGGACGTTCGGCGGGCTCGGCGAAGGGCCCCGTCTCCACCTGC
>DNFL01000223.1 GCA_003486945.1 Hyphomonas sp.
GTTGGCCGTCCTTCTATGAAGCGCTCGCAGGATTGCACGATCCGAAAAGCTACGACCCCGAAGCATTCGACCGGGCGCGGGAGCGCCTCGCCTATGACGAGGCCATCGCGCGCGCATCTGCGTTCGCACTTGCCCGGGCGGCTCGCAAAGCCCGCCACGCGCCGGTCATCAAGGCACCGCCGAGCGCCATCAACCGACTGACCGACGTCCTGCCTTATCGGCCCACCGGCGCTCAGCTACGCGCGGCGGCGGACATCAGCGCAGACCTCGCGAGCGGCACACCAATGCGGCGCCTGCTGCAAGGCGATGTCGGCTCGGGCAAAACGCTCGTTGCGGCGATGGCCGCTGTTGAAGCCGCAGCTGCAGGCTACCAATCCGCTTTCATGGCACCCACTGAAGTGCTCGCCCGCCAGCAGTTCGACACGCTCGACACATTACTCTCCCAGCTTGGTTACACCGTCGCAGCCCTTTCCGGCCGCGACCGTGGGCATACGCGCGAAGGCACACTCATTGGCCTTGCTGACGGCTCCATCCAGATCGTCACGGGCACGCACGCCCTGTTCCAAGACGCCGTAAGTTTCCGGAACCTCGGCCTTATCATCGTGGACGAACAGCACCGTTTCGGCGTGTCGGACAGGATGCGCCTCGCCAACAAATCCGACAGCCCGCACATGCTGGTGATGAGCGCGACCCCGATTCCGCGTACACTCGCACAGGCCGTACACGGAGATCTTGATGTCTCGGTGCTTGACGAAAAGCCCCCCGGCCGGAAACCCGTCGAAACCCGTGCCGTCCCCGACACGCGGATCGAGGAAGTCATCGAGGCTGTTGGCCGGGCCTTGAAACGCGGCGAGCGTGCCTTCTGGGTCTGCCCGCGCGTCGACGCTGACGAAGACGACTCCTCCGCAGTTGCCCGGCAAGCCGCCCTGCAGGACGAACTGGGCATCCGGATCGGCCTTGTTCACGGGCGGCTTAAGCCTGCCGAAAAAGACACCGCGCTCGAAGATTTTCGCGAAGGCAAGACGCGGGTGCTCGTTGCAACGACGGTCATCGAAGTCGGCGTCGATGTGCCGGACGCTACCATCATGGTGATCGAACGCGCCGAAGGCTTCGGCTTGGCTCAGCTTCACCAGTTGCGCGGACGCGTCGGCCGGGGTGACAAGCCGTCATTTTGCCTGTTGCTCTATCGCCCGCCCCTTGGTGACACCGCGCGCGAGCGTCTTGATACGCTCCGGCGCACGGAAGATGGCTTCGCCATTGCTGAAGCCGACTACCGCCTGCGCGGTGCCGGCGACGTGCTGGGCGTGCGCCAAGCCGGCCTTACAGAATACCGCGTGCTCGATACGGCGCGCCACTCCGCTTTGCTTGAGATCGGCGCCAAGGACGCAGAAGCTGTTTTCAGTAGCCCCGGCGGCGCATCGGGCGAGCGTGCCAACGCGTTGAGGATCGTCCGTGAGCTGCTGACCCCGCGTGTTGTGGCAGACGCGGAGAGCTAATCTCCGCTACTTGCCGTGCGCCTGCTCAGGCGGAGCCGGTGGATAGTCCGGAATTACAAGCCCGCCAGAGAAGATCACTTTGGCACCCTCTTCAACGGTCATATCCATCCGCACGACATCCTTTTCCGGCACATAAAGCAGGAAGCCTGAAGTGGGGTTCGGCGTCGTCGGCACAAACACGCCGATATAGTCCGGGCCCAGACGATGCCGCATTTCACCCTTTGCAGGCCCGGCAACAAAACCGATGACCCAACTTCCAGCGCGCGGATACTGGACCATGACGATTTCCTTGTACTGTCCTGCCGTGTTGCTCTGGAAGACGTCGCGGATCTGCTTGAACACCGAGTATACACTGCGCACGACCGGCACGCGTGTCAGGATCCGGTCAGTCAACGAAACAAAGTAGCTGCCAAGATAGTTGGTCGCGATCGCGCCGAGAAGTGTCAGGAATAGGATCAGAATGATCAGCCCGAAGCCCGGTACGGCAAAGTCAAGATAGGTCTCGGGCCGCAGCGCCGCCGGAATGAGCGGCACGACGCGGCTGTCTATCAGGTTTATCAGGAAATCGAGAATGATGAACGTCGCCACGATCGGCAGCGCGATCAACATTCCGGCGACAAAGCGTTCACGCAGCCAGGCGAACAGGCCCTGCTTCGCCGGCGGGGTCACGACACCCAGTGGATCGTCCGGTAGCTTTTGCTCGCTCATTCTCTCTGCCTCCCGGTATGCCGCCTTACTCAGCGTTACCGCTTGGCGACTCCCTTCTTCCGCGCAATTGTGGCGAAGATGGGAACTGGAAACCAGATCGAAAAGCCCCTTGCTGACTGGGCTGCTGCGCATTTCGGCGCAGGCGCTCGGCTTGTAGCGTTGAAGCGACTGTCAGGCGGTGCCAGCCAGGAAACCTGGGCCTTTGACGTTGAAGCCGGCGGCACCAGCATCCCCCTGATTCTCCGCCGCGCGCCGGGCGGCGCAGCTGCGCCGCGCGCGTCTGAAGCGGTAACGCTGGCGACTGAAG
>DNFL01000001.1:0-1374 GCA_003486945.1 Hyphomonas sp.
CGCCGCTCTTCCGATCTACGTCGGCCGCGACGTGGAGCAGATCGTGCGCGATCTTGTCGAGGCGGCTGTCGGCATGATCCGAGAGCAAAAGCGGGCGGGTGTGGAACAGGCCGCGAAGGACAAGGCAGAGGAGCGCCTGCTCGACGCGCTGGTCGGCGCCGAGGCGCAGCGTTCGACGCGCGATGTGTTCCGCCGCAAGCTGCGGGACGGGGAACTCGACGACAAGGAAATCGATATCGACTTCGCCGAGACCGGCGGACCGATGCAGATGTTCGACCTGCCGGGCCAGCAAGGCTCGATGAGCATGATCAACCTGTCCGAAATGCTGGGCAAGGCGATGGGCGGGCGCACTCGCCGTGTACGGACGACCGTGAAGGACGCCTACAAGCCACTGCTGACCGAAGAGGCCGACAAGCTGGTGGATGAGGAAGCGGTGGTGCGCGAGGCACTGAGCGCAGTGGAGGAAGATGGCATTGTCTTCCTCGACGAGATCGACAAGATCGCCGCGCGCAAGGATCGCGGCGGGGCCGATGTCAGCCGCGAAGGCGTGCAGCGTGACCTGCTGCCGCTGATCGAAGGCACGACCGTTTCGACCAAGCGCGGCGCGGTGAAGACAGATCACATCCTGTTCATTGCGTCGGGCGCCTTCCATGTGTCGAAGCCGTCTGACCTTTTGCCCGAGCTGCAAGGCCGCCTGCCGATCCGTGTGGAACTGGAGCCGCTGACGCGCGACGACCTGCGCCGCATCCTCGTCGAGCCGGAAGCAAGCCTGATCCGCCAGTATGAAGCGCTGATGGCCGCGGAAAAAGTGACGCTCGTGTTCGAGGACGCGGCGATTGACCCGCTCGCGGACCTTGCCGAAGCGGTGAACAAGTCGGTCGAGAATATCGGGGCGCGCCGATTGCAGACCGTGCTCGAACGCCTGCTGGACGAGATCAGCTTCGAAGCCCCGGACAAGGCGGGCGAGACGTTCGTAATCACCGCTGCCTATGTCGACGAAAAGGTTGGCACGCTCGCGGGCGATGCAGACTTGTCGAAGTTTATTCTGTAGGAGACAGTGCGAAGGCTACGCACATCTCCTTATTTCACGCATTGCGGAAACTGCGGAAGCAGACCGGCAGCGCACGTCGGGCCTGAAGAAGAAGGAGCGATTCCCATGCTTTATGTTGACACGCCGACCGAGCGCGACCTGGCGCGTCTCAATTCTCTGGAAGGCGGCCAGTGCGTGTCGATCTACCTGCCGACAACACCGCTGACCCAGCGCATCGGCGCGGCGCGGATCGAGTTCCGCCATCTGGTAAGCGAAGCCGTCAAACAGATGGAAGCAGCGGGCCATGACAAACGCACCGTGGGCAGATCGGAAGAGTGTCGTGT
>DNFL01000001.1:1582-2569 GCA_003486945.1 Hyphomonas sp.
GGCCATGACAAACGCACCGTGGGCGTGATCGAGATCAACCTTCTTCACCTCGCCGAAGATGACAGCTTCTGGCGCGTGCAGGCCAACAGCCTTGCCGTTTTCGCGACACCGGCGAGTGTTACGACCTTCCGCCTGGCCAACAAGCTGAAGGGCAATGTGGAAGTCTCCGACCGTTTCCATCTGCTGCCTTTACTGCGCGCAGTGACCTTTCCGCATGAGGCATTCGTGCTGGCCGTTTCGGAGAATGGCGTGCGCCTTGTTCAGACCTTCTCGGACATGCCTCCGAAACGGGTGAAGGTGCCGGGACTGCCGAAAGATGCCGCAAGCCACGCCGGCAAATCTACGATCAACGACAAATCCGCCTTCACGCGCATCCAGGGCGAGGAAGGCCAGCGTTTCCGTCACCTTTCCTACCTGCGTGCCATCGACAGCGCGTTGCGCCCTGTCCTGTCGGGCCGCGATACGCCGCTGATCGTCGCTGCGGTGAGCCCGCTTTCGCATCTCTATCCCGGCGTGAACACCTATCCCCGTCTTGCCGCGAAGCAGATCCATGCCAGCCCCGACAACACGAAGGACGCCGAACTTGCGCGCCTCGCGGTGCCGGTCCTCGACGAGGTTTATGCCCATGAACTGAAAGCCGGGGCGAAACTGTTTGCCGAGCGTGCTGCGAGCGGACGCACGGCGACGGACCTGACCGATGTGGCGCGGGCGGCAACGCATGGCGCCGTCGACACGCTGTTCGCGGACCTGGATGACGCACGGCCCGGACAGATCGACGAGGCCGGCCGGGTGACGTTTGCGGACGCAGAGACCGCGTCTTCGTATGGCCTTGTCGATGAGGTTGCGCGCCGGGTGATCCTGAGCGGCGGGCGGGTTGTGGCGGTGCGTTCGGGCGACGTGCCGGGCGGGCGCTCGGGCCGCGCGGACCTGCGCGATCCGGTCTGATCTGCCGGGCGGCGCCGGGGCCTAAGGTTGTTGGCCCCGCCT
>DNFL01000013.1 GCA_003486945.1 Hyphomonas sp.
GGCGGCGATCTCCAACGAGCAGATGCGGCTTTTGGAAACAAAAGATACCGGCGCTTTCATCGTCGATCTCTGGGCCCCGTGGTGCGGCCCTTGCCGTATGATGGCGCCCGCTTACGAGGCGGCTGCGGCTTCGCTCCAAGACCGAATCCGCTTCTTCAAGATCAACACCGACCAGCATGCCGACGCCGCGGTACGTCTGAATCTGCGCGGCATTCCCACTCTCATCGCCTGGCAAGGCGGCCAGCGCATCGCCAACCAGCCCGGCGCGCAGACCGGGCCAGCGCTCGAACGCTGGATCCGCAGCCTCTTCAGCCTCTCTTCAAATCCTACCTGATCCTTATACGGAGCATCCCCCATGAACCTCGACCGCGCCGTTCTCGCCTTTGCCGGCCTCATCGTCCTTGCCAGCCTGTCACTTGGATACTTCGTTTCCGAATACTGGTACCTGCTGACAGCCTTCGCTGGCCTCAACATGTTGCAAGCCGCCTTCACAGGCTTCTGCCCCGCAGCCCTGATCTTCAAAGCGATCGGCGTCAAGGAAGGCTGCGCGTTCAAGTAGGTCAGCGATCGCCTGCAGGGCATCTTTTCTGAAAGGCAGTCCGGCAGCGATCGAACTGCTGCCGGACTGGAATTCAGCGCCCGCGCAGGCGCTTAGCGGCCTCATGCTTCCGAATTCGGCCTCCGGAAGGAGCCCGACCAACCGCGCGGATACGGCCTTGCTTGCGGGCGAGAGCGGGTTTGGTTTGCGCCCCGAACAGCATATCGAAGTCAGCAGGCGAAAGCATCTCAGCTCGCCTCCCGCGTTACGATCCGCTTGCCTCTCTGCAGCCGCCGCCGGCGCCATGCCCGCCTCTCTTTCTGGTCAAAACGACTGGGGATCATGTCATTCAGCATCACCGAAAGATGGTTCACGCCGGCATTGTCCTGATTGTGCTTCTGATTGCTCATCCTGTCTCCTTTTCTGCCAAAGACTTTTCTCTGGCGTGAACCGGAATTGGGGATTGAACCGCCATAGCTCCAATCTAAATAATCACTCGATGCAATAGTTTCGGGTTATCGAAATGCGCCCTACTTTACGACAGATGCAGTATCTCGTCGCTATCGCTGACACCGGCAAGTTCGGCGATGCGGCGAAGATGGTCAATGTCAGCCAGCCGAGCCTGTCGGCCCAGATCGCCGAAATGGAAGCCGCCCTTGGCGTCGTCCTGATTGAACGCTCGCGCCAGGGCGCCATGCTTACCCGTGCCGGTGAAGAATTCGTACGCCGTGCACGGATAATCCTGAAAGAGGTCGAAGACCTGAAAGCGGTTGCAAAGTTTGGCCGGGAAGATCTCACGGGCCGTCTGCGCCTCGGAATCCTGCCGACAATTGGCCCCTATCTCCTTCCGCATGCAGTACGCGATCTGCACGCACGCTTTCCCGCTCTCAGGCTCAGCGTTCGTGAAGAGCGTACAATCGATCTGGATGAGCACCTGCAGAGCGGCGAGTTCGATACCATCATTTCGACACCTGAAGACCACCAGAATATCGGCCACGAGCACTTGTTCACCGAAAGCCTCTACATCTGCGCCGCGCCTGAAGATCCGCTATCGCAGGAGAAAGGCCCCGTCGCACTGATAGACTTGAAGGGACGCAGCCTTCTCACACTTGGCCAAGGGCATCGACTCAACAGCATCATCCAGCAGATCGCAGACGCATCTGGCGCTGAAGTCAGTCCGGAATACGAGGGCACATCGCTTGATGCCATCCGGTTGATGGCGGAAATGGGCGCTGGTGTCGCAATATTGCCAAGCCTTTATGCACTCTCCGAAGCGCGTCGGGACCGAAGCCTCTACGCGCGCCCCATAGCACATGAGCTTGCGCAACGGTCGGTTTCTCTGATCTGGCGCGACACATCTCCTTTGGCAACGAGCCTCAAGACGCTTGCGGCGCCCCTAGCCAAGGCGGCAGCTGGCATCCTCGCGCAGGAAGGCCGCCGTTTCGGAACGTCCGCATCCTGAGTTTCTTCGTCAGAAGCCAAAATCGATCGCAACAATCGGCGCGTGGCCGACGACATCTGGTCGATTGCTGAGAAAATCCTGTTGCCGCAGATAGCCGAAGCTGACCGACAAGCGATCTGACGCCTTGTATCCGAAGCCCACCTGGGTTCTCAGTCCGGTTAACCCTTCATCACCTGAAGGACTTGTGGCGCGCAAGGTCAGAAACAATTCTGCATCACTTCGGAAACTCCAGCGTTTTGCTTCGTCTAAGGGCACAGTGACACCAAGACGCGGCCTTACGCGCAAGCCAATCTGGTCGGCGCCATCGACAAACCGCTCTTCGATCCTGAGCCTCGTGCGCCAGATACCGTGACGTGTTGACAGCTGCTGTATCAGCCGGGTTTCGTCGGTTCCTCCATCATTGATCCTGCGCTCGACCGCTCCGGACAGCGTCATTCCAGACCCGGTTTCCTGATTCAGCCAAAGACGGAAAAAGTACGTATCCGGACGGCCATCATCAGCGCTTCGCAAACGCTGCGCTGTTTCCAGTTCCACACTCCTCTGATTGTCCAGATCATGGCTGATCGAAGGATTCAGCCAGGTCTCGAAACCTTCATCGCTCGCAAAAGCCGGTGAATGTGCAGTCGCAACCAGGACAGCAGCAAGAATAGCGGTTGGCTTATACATCGGTCCGTGACCAGAATCTTAGGTTGGAGAGAGATTGAAAATGCGTAGCTGGCCGCCGGAGCGGGCCGCTTTGCGCGAACCCACCCAGCGGCCAGCCGTCTCAGGGGAGGACCCGATTACTGCGCTGTATAGGGTAGTGAAGAGTGGTGGAGGATAATGCGCAGCGTGCCATTTTCATCGCGCAGATAGCCCCAAGTCTTGTCGACTGTGGTAACATTTCCGGCTTTGTTTGTGAGCATTACATTGCCCATGGAGATCGCTGTATCGCCATCAATGAAGATGCCGGCATTCTTGATTTCATAAGAGTCCCAACCATTCAGGGCAAAGCCCGCATCGTTCGGGTAGTTCGCGTTGCCACCAACGAAGTAAGCGAGGGCGCCTTCACGCGTTGTGCGAAATGTTTGCGGCGCGACTGTCAGCGTCGGTTTGAAGAGAACAGGCCCCATCTGATAGCCATAGGCGCTGTCCAGTACTTCGCCGGCCAGTTGGGTTGCCGCGTCAATACCCTTCTCATCATAGGTGCGGGAAATGCTGACAAGGGCGCTGCCCCACGCGTTCTGGGCCGCGATGACATCTGCTTCAGTGATCAGGGCAGGCGTTTCGGATGTCACAGCCGAATAATCTGCTGCAGCGGCGCCGGCGGAAGTTGATGCGCAGGCAGCGGGAACGGTCGCGATGGCGGCAATGAAAAGAGCAGCAACAGCGTTTTTGGAACGGATCATGGTCAGTCTCCTGATGATTGATGCCGAGCCAGATGGGCGAGAAGAAAAATAGCTCCAATCTAAGTTTTGTCTGGACATAATAGTTTTTGACTATGGGCTCTCGATAACGACCTGGCCCTACAAATCTCATAAACTCGTTAAACTAGAACTGCCCAGCCTTTTGATCTCGTCAAAAGCGCACCCAAATCAATCATAGTATGCCCCTATGAACCTGATCGGAAAAATAGTCTGGTCCTAAGTCCCGTATCGGAGCATCCGGCGCTCCCGGGGCTCACTGCGGGGCTTCGCTATCGCCGGGGTCCGCCATGGACGTTGCCCTCTCCACACTGCTTTCGCCGATGGTGCTGTTCTTCGTTCTCGGTCTGGGAGCGGCGCTGCTCAAATCGCAAATGTCCATCCCGGAAGCCTTCGCGAAAGGCCTGGCGATCTATCTGATGATGTCGATCGGCCTTAAGGGCGGTGTCGAGATGTCCAAGAGCCACCTCAGTTGGGATATCGCTCTTGTCATTGCGTCCGGCATCGGGCTGTCGTTTCTCTTGCCCGTCATTGCCTTCAGCCTCATTCGCTTCACGACAAACTTGAACCGCACCGATGCAGCCGCGGCCGCAGCGCATTACGGTTCAATTTCGATCGTCACCTTCGTCGCCGCGAGCCAGGCTGTCGCAGCATCCGGCCTTGTTGCATCGGGCTATCTTGTCGCCGTTGCCGCGATGATGGAAGTGCCGGCGATCATCACAGCCTTGATCCTCGCGCGTAGTGGCAACGCGCCGCCGGCGCCGACGGCAGCGCACTTCACCTCAGAACGCACCGAACTTGCGCGCGAAGTCTTGCTCAATGCTTCAGTTGTTGTTCTGCTTGGATCTTTGGCCATCGGATGGATCACAGGCGACGCTGGAATGGAGCGGATTGCGCCATTCTTCTTTACGCCTTTCCAAGGCGTGCTCTGCCTCTTCCTGCTCGACATGGGGCTTGCCGCAGGCCGCGGCCTTAGCAACGGCTGGCGGCAGCTTGAACCTGGAACAATCCTCTTTGGCTTGTACATGCCACTCCTTTCCGCAGGCCTAGCATCTCTCGTCGCTTTTGCGAACGGAATGGCTGCTGGAGATGCTGCGCTACTGATCACGCTCGCTGCCTCCGCTTCCTATATCGCGGTCCCAGCAGCAGTCCGCCTTGCGCTTCCCAAGGCGCGCCCTTCCATTTATCTCACTTTGTCGCTCGGCATTACCTTCCCCTTCAATCTGATCATCGGCTTGCCTCTCTATCTCTGGCTCGGCCGGTTGGTTTCTGGATAAGGAGTCAACTCGTGCACACCCGATACCGCCTTGAACTCATCATCGAACGCATGGCGCTGCAGCGAGCCTGCAACGTTCTCGAGGCGGCAGGGCTCACCGGCTACACTGTTCTGCCAGCGATCGCCGGCTTCGGCGGCGGCAATCATTGGAACAGGGACTCGGACCTGTCCGCTTCCGGAAACATGCTTCTGATCATATCGATTGGAACCGAAGCGCGCATCAACGCCGCGCTGGAACATCTCGAGTCACTCCTAGGTTCACATATCGGCGTTCTCAACGTCTCCGAAGTCAAGGTAATGCGACCGGATCGCTTCTGACCAGGCGGCCTCTGCGGCGCATTACCGGCCTCGATACCCATGCTTGCGAGTGGGGCGCTCAAGCGAGCTATCCAGACGCAATGCTACAGACCTGTGCACACGTTCAAGTTTCGCATTACCAGCCGAAATGCCATAAAACCCGCTAGTGAGCAGTTTGTTTCGTGGCGGAGAGGAAGGGCGTCGTCCGAACACCGGCACGCCCGGTAGTGTCCAGAATCTTTCGCAC
>DNFL01000050.1:0-173 GCA_003486945.1 Hyphomonas sp.
GACGGCGCCGGTGCTGGCGATCCGCCAGCGCCCGGCGCGCATTCATACGCTGGACGATTATGTCGAGGCCGGTATTGCGGCGCCCGGCCAGGCCGCGGCCTTGCGGGAGGCGCTCGCGTCCCGGCGCAATATCATTGTCGCCGGCGGGGCGGGCTCGGGCAAGACGACGCTGC
>DNFL01000050.1:456-4252 GCA_003486945.1 Hyphomonas sp.
GGCTCGGGCAAGACGACGCTGCTCAACGCGCTCCTTGCCGAGCCCTGCATGGCGAGCGGGCGCCTCATCGTGCTGGAGGATACGCCCGAGCTGCAGGTCTCCGGCGCCAATAATGTCCAGCTCCTGACCCGGCGCGCGTATCCGCACGTCACGCTAAGGGATCTCGTGCAGGTCGCGCTGCGCCTGCGGCCCGACCGGATCATTGCCGGCGAGGTCCGGGACGGGGCAGCGCTGGATGTGCTGAAGGCCTGGAATACCGGCCATCCGGGCGGGCTCCTGACGCTGCATGCAAATTCTGCGCAGGACGCGTGCCTGCGGCTCGAGGATCTTTGCCTCGAGGCCCAGGCGGCAAGCCCCCGGCGCCTGATCACCTCGGCGGTGGATCTCGTCGTGTTCATCGCGCGCACGGCGTCTGGCCGGCGCATCACCGAGCTTCTCGACCTCAAGACCACAACCCATCCAACCAAGGGAGACTTAGAATGAACCTTCATCCGTATACGGCGAGACGCCTCGCCGGGAAGACGGCGGCGCTTGCCGCGATTGCCACCCTCTCGGCCTTGCCGGCATTTGCTGCAGGCTCGGGTATGCCCTGGGAGGGCCCGCTGGAACAGGTTGTCGACTCGGTGACCGGGCCGGTGGCACGCGCCGCCGCCGTCATTGGTATCGTGCTTGCCGGCATCGCGATCATGTTCTCGGAAGGCGGCGGCGGGGTGAGGAAGCTTGCCTTTGTCGGCCTTGGCATTGCGATCATGTTCGCGGCGGTGTCGTTCTTCCTCGACTTCTTCGGCTTTGCCGGCGGCGCGGTGCTCTGATGGCCGAGGCGCTGCCTGAGGGCTACGTGACCCCGCTTCACACATCGCTGACGCGGCCCGTCCTTCTTGGCGGCGTGCCGCGCGAGTTTGCGATTCTCAACGCAACGATCGCTGCGGCGATTGCGTTCGGGCTGCAGCAGCCCCTGATCGGCCTGCCGCTCTGGGCGATTGCCCAGGGGACGGCGGCCTGGGCCGCAGCGCGCGATCCCTGGTTCCTCGAAACCTGGCCGCGCCATCTCTCCAAGCCTTCTTATTTCGGGACCTGACAGACGATGTTCGACCTATCCCCTTATCGCGGCCGGACGGCAAAGCTCAGCGATTACCTCCTCTGGGGCGCGTTGGTGGCGCCGGGGATTGTCCTCAACAAGGACGGCGCGTTTCAGCGCACGCTCATGTTCCGGGGGCCGGACCTTGATTCCGCCTCGCTCACCGAGCTGATGGGGATGTCGTCGCGGCTTGCCACTTCGCTGCGCCGGTTCGGGTCTGGCTGGTGCCTGCATGCCGAAGCGCGCCGGCGGCCTGCGCCAGGTTATCCGGACGCGGTGTTTGCCGGGGGGCTTGCCTGGCTGATCGATGAGGAGCGGCGCGTCCTGTTCGAGACGGCGGGGGCGCGGTTCGAGACGGATTATTTCCTGACACTGACTTTCCTGCCACCTCCGGAAAAACAGGCCCGCCTTGAGTCCCTGCTGTTCGAGGGAGGAACCTCGAACGCGCCGGCCGCCGATTACCGCGCGCTGCTTGCGCGGTTCGCCGAGGAGACAGACCAGTTCCGGATGGCGCTTGGGGCCTTGATGCCGGAGGCGCGCTGGCTGGATGACGAGGCAACGCTTGGGTTTCTGCATGACGCGGTTTCTGACAGGCCGCTCACCCGGCTCAGCGTTCCGCCCACGCCCTTCCATCTCGCCGAACTCCTGTCCGATACGCCGCTGGTCGGCGGGCTCGCGCCGAAGCTCGGATCGCACCATCTGCGGATCTTGTCGGTGCGCAGTTACGTGAGCGCCAGTGAGCCCGGCCTGCTCGATGCGCTGATCCGGCTCCCGGTCTCCTATCGCTGGGTGACGCGCTTCCTGCCGCTCTCGACGGAAGAGGCGCGCCAGGACATCGAGCGCGCCCGCAAGCGCTGGTTCTCGAAGCGCAAGGGTCTGATGACGTTGCTGCGGGAAGCGCTTTTCCGCGAGGAGTCGGCGCTGCAGGACAATGACGCCGCGGCGCAGGCGGGCGACGCGGACGCCGCCTTGCAGACCCTGCTCGGCGAAGGCTGCGGGGCAGGGTACGCAACGCTGACCATCACGGTTGCGGAAGACAGCGAGGCGGCCGCTGATGAAGCCGTCTGGCTGATCCGCCAGACGACGGACGCGCTGGGGTTCGTGACCGAGCTCGAGACGGTCAACGCCGTCGAGGCCTGGCTCGGCAGCCTGCCGGGACAGGCCTACGCCGATGTCCGCCGGCCGCTCCTGCTGGCGCCGAACCTTGCCCACCTCCTGCCCACTAGCGCGGTCTGGCCGGGTGAGGCCTGGAACGCGCACCTGGACGGCCCGCCGCTGATGCTGGCGGCAACGGACGGCTCGACGCCGTTCCGGCTGAACCTGCATGCCGGCGATACCGGCCATACGCTGGTGATCGGGCCGACGGGCGCGGGCAAGTCGGTCCTGATCGCGACGCTGATCGCGCAGTGGATGCGCTATGAGACCGCGCAGGTATTCGTGTTTGACACAGGCCGCTCCTGCCGCGCGATGGTGCTCGGACTAGGCGGAGCGTTCTTTGATCCAGATACGGAGGGTGTAGGACCCTCGCCGGGGTTCCAGCCGCTGGCAGAGATCAACCAGCCTCAGGCCCGCGCCTGGGCGGAAGGCTGGCTGTGCGACCTGATTGCCGGCGAAGGCGTCACGCTGACACCGGAGCTCAGGCTCGAACTCGGCCGGGCGCTGTCCGTTCTCGCCGCAAGGCCGGTCCGGGAACGCACGCTGTCGCTACTCGCGGCGTTTGTTCAGGACGCCTCCTTACGCGGCGCGCTGCAGCCGTTCACGCATGCGGGATCGCTTGGCGGGCTCCTCGACCAGGATTTCGAAGTCCGCAGCGACGCCGATGTGACGGCGTTCGAGGTCGGCGCGCTGCTGCGCCAGCCGCGCGCAGCGCGCAGCGTGCTGCCGGTGATCTTCCGCAGTCTTGAGGCACGGTTTGATGGCCGCCCGAGCCTGCTCGTGCTGGACGAGGCCTGGCTTTATCTCAAGGACACGGCCTTTGCGGCGGAGATCGAGACCTGGCTGAAGACGCTGCGCAAGCAGAACGTCGCGGTGATCTTTGCGAGCCAGGCGCTGGCGGATGTGACCCGCTCGCCGATTGCGGCCTCGGTGCTGGAGAATTGCCCGACGCGGATCTTCCTGCCGAACGACCGGGCGCGCGAGGCTGGTACGCGTGCCTTCTACGAGGCGGCGGGGCTCAATGAGCGCCAGATCGATCTCGTCGCCAGCGCCATTCCGAAGCGGGACTATTACATCGCCGGGCGGGCAGGTTGCCGCCGCATCGAGCTCGAACTCGGGCCCGCGACGCTCGCCTTTGCGGCTGCCGGCAAGCCTGAAGACCAGGCGCTGATCGACCGGATCCTCGCGATGCATGGCCCGCGGGGTTTTGCGCAGGCCTGGCTCACTGCGAGGGGCCTCGGAGAGGCGGGTGCCGCGATCGGCCGGTTCGAGTCGGTGGTACAGCCCGTCAATGGCTCGGCGCCGGCAGCCCTCGTCTCGCAGGCTCAGAACGATCATTCGCCTACGGATCAAAGGCCGGGCGGTTCGGTCCGCCCCGAGGAGGAAGCCGCATGAAGATCCAGTTCCGTATACTGCATGCGCTGGCGCTCTGCCTTGCAGCGCCCGCCCTGACCAGTCTAGCGCCGCCCGGGGCGGCGGCGCAGGTTGTCGTCCATGATCCGGCCAACCATGCCGAAAACCTGCTCGCGGCGGCCCGGATGCTGGAACAGATCGAGCATCAGA
>DNFL01000133.1 GCA_003486945.1 Hyphomonas sp.
CGAAGTGTTCCGGACCCGGACGGTCTGTCGCTGGTGCGGGAGTGGATTGCGGAGATGGAGGCGCGTTGAGGCTTGCCGGCCTCGGACTGGAGGCTAGTTGATCCTCCGAAACACGCACTTGGCCCGGAGATATCCCACATGAAATGCCTCTACCCGCTCGCCTCCCTTCTGCTCGCGGCCTGCACCACACCGGTTGCGCCCGCTGCGCCTCCGGCGCCTGTCCTGACGGCCAGCGATCTCGATGGCACTTGGGACGTCACGATGTTCTGGTCGGCCACCGAGCCGCCGAGTTCTACCGTGATGGTGCTGGCGGCAGCCCTGCCCAACAAGGTGACCGGGTCATTCTACCAGTCGGATTTCCTGGAAGGGGAATATTCCTTGCGCGGCGATACGCTCGCCTTTGGCAGCGTCACCACGGATGGCGATGCGCTCTACAGCCATTCGGGCCGCCTCGTGGACGGCAAGATCGAAGGCCAGACCTTGTCGCACGGACGCGATTTCCTCATGATATGGGTCGCCACGCGGCGCGCCGAGGAGGTGGCGTCCGCACCCTGACAGGAGGCCGTGCAATGACCCCTCGCATTCTCGTCGATGCGGATGCCTGCCCGGTGAAGGATGAAATCTACAAGGTCGCGCTGCGCCTTGAGGTGCCAGTGGTGATTGTCGCCAATTCCTACATCCGCATTCCGGAACATCCGCTGATCTCGCGCAAGATTGTCAGCGATGGATTCGATGCCGCCGACGATTGGATTGCGGAAGAGGCAAATGCGGCGTCGCTGGTGATCACGTCAGATATTCCGCTGGCGGACCGTGCCCTGAAAGCGGGCGCGAAAGTGCTGGCGCCGAACGGCAAAGCGTTCACGCCGGACTCGATTGGCGGCGCGCTCGCAACGCGCGCAATCATGGCGGACCTGCGCGTCGGTGTCGCCGGAATCGGCGCGGGCGGGCCGGCGCCTTTCTCGAAAGCGGACCGTTCGCGCTTCCTGTCGGCGCTGGATACGGCACTTATGTCCCTGAAGCGCGCGCAGAATTAGGGCCGCGCGGACACTTGCCCTTAACGGGCGCCGTGCTATGGGCCGGGCATGAACCAGATCACGCTGCACAAGGGCGACCTGCCGAAAGGCCTCAGCTTCGGCCCCGTCGTTGCCGTCGATACCGAAGCGATGGGCCTTCATCCGCAGCGGGACAATCTCACGCTCGTGCAGCTTTCGGCCGGTGATGGCACCGCGCATCTCGTGCAGCTGACGCGCGATTATGACTGCCCGAACCTGAAAGCGCTGCTGACCGATCCGAAGGTCGTGAAGCTGTTCCACTTTGCGCGGTTTGATATCGCAATGATGCGCCACTGGATGGGCATTACGGTTTCTCCGGTCTGGTGCACCAAGATCGCCTCGCGCCTTGCCCGCACCTATACCGACAAGCATGGCTTGAAGGATGTCGCCCGCGAAGTGGCCGGCATCGATATGTCGAAGGCGCAGCAAAGCTCCGACTGGGGAGCAGAGAAGCTGACTGACGCGCAGATCCAGTATGCCGCTTCGGATGTGCTCTACCTCCACCAGATCAAGGCGGGGCTTGAGGCCATGCTGGTGCGCGAAGGCCGGCTGGAGCTGGCGGAGGCCTGCTTTGCCTTCCTGCCCACCCGCGCCGAGCTCGACCTTGCCGGCTGGGCTGAGGAAGACATTTTCTCGCACAGCTGAGCGCCTGTAGCCTGCGCTTTCACTCCGGCCCTATCGCGGGTAAGCATATCGCCTGAACACGCTGCAGGATCAGGCCAACCCGCCCCATGGACGCCAGCCTTCATCACGACCCGGCCACGCTCTGGGCCCCGCGCCGCCAGCTGACGCTAGCGCAGGCGCGCCGCCGGTCAGTCCGGGTGACCTATCTGCGCTATGCCTTTGTCGCTGCCGCGGCCGTGTCCATCGGCCTGTTTCTCGGCTTTGTCTTCCGCAGCGCCCTGACCCAGGAAGCGGGTCCACCGAAAGTGAACGACGAAGAGGCGGTGACGATGATCAACCCGCGCTTCACCGGCCGGGATTCCGCTGGCGAAATCTTCACGATCACCGCCGAAGCCGCCCAGCGCCGCCGGGCTGAGGATGGGGTGGTTGATCTCGTCAACCCAGTGATGCGCGATTCCAAGGGCTCCCAGCTGAAAGCCCCGACCGGCTTCTATGACCGGGAAAAGGGCATCCTGGAGCTCTACGAAGCCGTCAACATTACCGATGCGGGGGGATATTCCTTCCTCAGCCGCGGCGCACGCCTGATCCTTGGCGAGGACCGGGTGGAGGGATTGTCACCCCTGGAAGGCAAGGGACCCCTTGGCGACATAAGGGCGGACTCGTATGAAATTCTCGACGGCGGAAACCGGATTGTCTTCGAAGGCAATGTGACGACCGTGATCTATCCCCAACCGGCCGAAGAGGCCGCAACGTCTGAAAGTGAGCCCGATGGCACTCCTTAAAGCTGCTGGCATTGTCCTTGGTCTTGGCCTCGCCTTCGCAGGCTTGCCGGCGGCTGCGCAGATTTCCTCCGAAGGCGGGCCGATCTATATCAACTCGTCGCGCACCGAGAGCCTCGAGAACGAACGCAAGGTGCTGCTGGTCGGCAATGTCGATATCCAGCAGGGAACCGCGCGCCTGCGGGCCGACCGGGTGACCGTCCTGTTCGCGCCGCGCGCGTCCGGCGGCAATGCCAATGGAGGCATCATGGGCGGTTTCGGCCAGATCGAGAACATCGTCGCCGAGGGCAACGTTTATTACGTCACCCCCGAGATCAAGGCCAAAGGTGACCGCGGCGTTTACGAACTCGCCACCGACACGATCACCATGACCGGCAATGTCGCGCTGATGCGAGAGCGTGATGTGGCCGAGGGCCAGACGCTGAAAATGGAGGTCAAGAACCGCCGCACGACGCTGGAAGGCGGCAATGGCCGTACCCGGATGGTCATCGATCCGTCGACGCAACCCGGCCAGAATCAGTGAATTTGAACAGGTTGGTGAAACCGATCTTAAGCATGCCCTGCTAGGGTTCATCCGGGCCGGAAACTGCCCGCACACAGGATGGAAATACGGATGAATGAAGCGGCCGAAGGCCTGGTAGTCAGCAATCTTGCCAAGTCTTTTGGCAAGCGCCAGGTCGTCCGCGACGTGTCCCTTTCCCTTGCGCGCGGCGAAGTTGTCGGCCTGCTTGGACCCAACGGGGCCGGCAAGACCACCTGTTTCTACATGATCATGGGACTGATCGGTGCCGATTCCGGCTCGATCTCCATCGACGGCGAGGATGTTACCCGCCTGCCGATGTACCAGCGTGCCCGCCTTGGCGTGGGTTACCTGCCCCAGGAAGCCTCGATCTTCCGGGGCATGAGTGTAGAGGAAAACGTCCTGGCTGTTGCGGAACTGGTCGAAAAAGACCCCGCTGCCTGCCAGGCCCAGGTCGATGGCCTGCTCAGCGAATTGCACGTGGAACACCTCCGCAAGCAGCCGGCAACCTCCCTTTCGGGCGGTGAACGGCGGCGGGTGGAGATTGCACGCGCGCTCGCGTCTCGTCCGAGCTTCATGTTGCTGGACGAACCGTTCACCGGCATCGACCCGCTCGCCATCTCCGACATTTCCGACCTTGTCCGCTTCCTCAAGCAGCGCGGCCTCGGCGTTCTCATTACGGACCACCAGGTTCGCGAGACGCTGCAGATCGTCGACCGGGCCTTTGTGATGTATGATGGTGCTGTTCTCTTCAATGGCACGCCGGAAGACGTGCTGCGGAACGAAGACGTGCGCAGGGTTTATCTGGGTGAGCAGTTCGCCGCTTGAGTTCAGGGGGCGCGGCCAATGGCCATGAAACATTCACTCGACATGCGCCAGGGCCAGTCCCTGGTGATGACGCCGCAGCTTCAGCAGGCGATCAAGCTGTTGCAGCTGTCGAACCAGGAGCTTGCCGAATTCGTCGAAGCCGAACTGGAGCGCAATCCGCTGCTTCAGAAGGTCGAGGAAGAAGGCCCGGCGCCATCTGAAACGGTTGAGTGCGAAAGCCGCGATGACGGCGCCGAGGCGCGCGACCAGCTGGATGCTCCGGGTGAGGACGTTTACGAGCCGGGCACCGGATCTGATGCTGCGATGCCGGCGAATGCGTCCGGCCCTTCGGCGAAGACGGACTGGTCGACTGCGAACAGCGGGCAGGGGTCTGAGGATTTTGACTATACCGCCAACGTTTCCGGCGATGTGACGCTGCAGGAACACCTGCATACGCAGCTGAACTTTGCCGGCCTTTCGGATGCTGACCGGCTGATTGCCGCGCGCCTGATCGACGAGACGGACGAGACCGGATACCTGCGCGCGCCGATCGCCGATATTGCTGATGCTCTGGGTGCGGACATTGCGAATGTCGAAGCCGTACTCGCCGTTTGCCAGGGCTTTGACCCGACCGGTGTGATGGCGCGCTCGATCCCCGAATGCCTTGGCCTGCAGCTGAAAGAGCGCGGCCGGCTGGACCCGGCGATGCAGGCGATGCTGGACAATCTGCATCTCGTGGCCAAGCACGATATCAAGCAGCTGATGGATGTCTGCGGTGTCGACAAGGCTGACATCCAGGACATGCTTCTGGAACTGCGCCAGCTGTCGCCGAAGCCCGGCGCAGGATTTTCCAGCGACACGACCGTTGCCGTGGCGCCGGATGTTTATGTCCGTGAACTGCCGAATGGCATGTATGCGGTGGAACTGAATTCCGACACGCTGCCACGCGTGCTGATGGACAAGGCCTATTATGCCGAAGTGACGGCGCTGCCGATGCGCGACAAGGAGAAGGAATTCATCTCCGAATGCGCGGCGTCTGCGACCTGGCTGATCAAGTCGCTCGACCAGCGCGCGCGCACGATCCTGAAAGTGGCGAGCGAAATTGTGCGCCAGCAGGACGGGTTTTTTGCGCACGGCGTGGCGCATCTGCGTCCGCTGAACCTGAAACAGGTGGCCGATGCGATCGAGATGCACGAATCGACCGTCAGTCGCGTGACCACGAACAAGTATATGTCGACCCCGCGCGGCCTGTTCGAGCTGAAATACTTCTTCTCCGCCGCCATCCCCGCGACCGGTGGCGGCGAGGCGCATTCGGCGGAAGCCGTCCGTCACCGGATCAAACTGCTGATCGATGAGGAGTCGTCGGAAGATGTGCTTTCCGACGACCAGATCGTCGAGATCCTCACCGGCTTCGGCATCGACATCGCGCGCCGCACAGTGGCGAAATACCGCGAGAGCCTGAACATTCCCTCCAGCGTGCAACGCCGCCGCATGGGCAAGGCAGGATAAAATCCAGCACGTGTGTCCGGAGATCGGAAGAGCGTC
>DNFL01000255.1 GCA_003486945.1 Hyphomonas sp.
TTGCCCTGCGCGTCGGTGATGGTGATCATCGTGTTGTTGAAGGTCGAGTTGACGTGCGCGACGCCCGTCGAGATGTTCTTGCGTTCGCGACGGCGAACGCGCGTGGCTTCCTTGGCCATGATCTTGCCTTTCGATCTCTACGCCGCCGTAACGCCAGCGGCTACACCTGAAGCGAATGGGAGATAGCGAATAGCGAGTAGAAAAAACTATTCGCTATTCGCCATCTCGCTATTCGCTCGATTACTTCTTCTTGCCCGCGATCGCCTTCGCCGGACCCTTGCGGGTGCGTGCGTTGGTATGCGTGCGCTGGCCGCGCACCGGCAGGCCCTTGCGGTGACGCAGGCCGCGATAGCAGCCGAGGTCCATCAGGCGCTTGATGTTCATCGAGGTGTCACGGCGAAGGTCGCCTTCCACCATGTAGCCCGCGTCGATCGTCTCGCGGATCTTGATGACTTCAGCGTCCGTCAGCTGGTTCACACGGCGCGATTCCTCGACACCCACCTTCTCGCAGATTTCCTTTGCGAAGGCTGGGCCGATGCCATGAATATAGCGAAGCGCGATGATCACGCGCTTGTTGGTCGGAATGTTTACGCCTGCAATACGGGCCAATGCCGTGTCTCCTCAAGCGGGTTTCAAACATGAAATGCGCGCCAACCGGGCGATTGAGCCCGTCGCGCGCACCGGCGGTTAAGCCTGAAGCTAAGAAACGAGGCTTATAGCCGCGCTTTTTCGCCCGTCAACAGAAGAACTGCGCGGTTCAGGCCGATTGTTTCAGGGCCGCATCAATTGACGCAGACACCTCTTCGATCGTGCCCATCCCGTCCACTTCGACGAGAACGCCCCGTTCCGCATAGAGCGGAACCAGGGGGGCCGTATCTTCATAATAACGCTCCAGACGGCGCGAAAAGGTGGCCGGATTGTCATCCGCCCGCCCCTGCTCCTCGAAACGCCTGGTTACCCGGGCCAGGAGACGGTCATCGTCCACCCGCATCCGGATCACCAGATCCACTTTCTCGCCGCGCGATTCCAGGAGGCCGTCGAGCGCCTCTGCCTGGCCGGTCGTGCGGGGGAAACCATCAAAAATGAAACCCGGCGCACCGGCGCGGGCTGTCAGCTGTTCTGCGATCAGGTCGATGACGATCTGGTCCGAGACCAGGCCGCCCTCATCCATGATCTTTGCGACCCGCTGGCCCAGTTCGGAACCGGACGAGCGCGAGGCGCGCAGCATGTCACCGGTTGAGAGCTGGACGAACCCGCGGCCTTCGACCAGGCGCTTGGCCTGCGTGCCTTTACCGGCCGCCGGTGGGCCGAACAGAATCAGATTCACTTACGCTTGCCCCCGAGCTTCGACTTCTTGATCATCCCCTCATACTGGTGGGCAATCAAGTGCGACTGAATCTGCGTGACGGTGTCCATGGTCACCGAGACGACGATCAGGAGCGAGGTTCCGCCGATATAGAACGGGATACCCGGGAAGTAGCGGCGCAGGAATTCCGGCAGGATACAGATGAAGACGAGGTAGAGTGCGCCAATCGTCGTCAGGCGGGTAAGGACGTAGTCGATATAGGCGGCGGTGTTCGAGCCAGGACGGATGCCGGGGATGAAACCGCCATATTTGCGCAGGTTGTCGGCCGTTTCCGTCGGGTTGAACATGATCGAGGTGTAGAAGAAGGCGAAGAACGCCACCAGCACGCCATACGTGATCATGTGCGTCCATGAACCCGGCGAGAAGTTGGCCGCGAGCCAGCCGAGAGCGCCAGTTGCCGAAGACGGATCGGCAGCTGCGCCTGCGCCGAGGAAGCCGACAGCCGTCATCGGCAGCATCAGCAGCGCGCTGGCGAAGATGGCCGGGATAACGCCGGACGTGTTGATTTTGAGCGGCAGGAAGCTGCGCTGGCCCTGCGCAAAGCCCTGGCTCTGCTGGCGTTTGGGATAGTGAATGATCAGCCGGCGCTGCGAGCGCTCGATGAACACGATGAACATGATCAGGGCGAGGACCATCACCACAATGGCCAGCACGAAACCGATATCGACCGATGTGGTGCGGGCCTGGGCGATGAGGTTGTAGATGGCGCGGGGCATTTCCGCGACGATGCCGGCGAAAATGATCAGCGAGATGCCGTTGCCGATGCCGCGGGCAGTGATCTGCTCACCCATCCACATCAGCAGCATCGTGCCGCCGGTCAGCGTGACCACGCCGGTCAGGATGAAGAACCAGGACGAGATACCCTCAAGGCGCACTCCGGCCAGGCCGGCGGAAATGGCGAAGGACTGGACGAGGGCGAAAGCCAGCGTCAGGTAGCGGGTGTACTGGTTGATCTGCTTGCGGCCGGCCTCCCCTTCCTTCTTCAGCTTTTCCAGCGTCGGAGAAGCGGTGGTCATCATCTGGATGATGATCGAGGCGGTGATGTAGGGCATCACGTTCAGCGCGAAGATGCCCATGCGTTCGACGGCGCCGCCGGCGAACATGTTCATGTTTCCGAGGATGCCCCCGGACTGGGCTTCAAACAGCGAGGCGTACTGGGACGGATCCAGGCCCGGGATCGGGATGAAGGTGCCCAGCCGGTAGAGGACAAGAATGCCGAGGGTGAAAAGGATACGGGCCTGAAGGTCCTTCGCTTTCCCGAACGTCGAGAAATTGAGGTTGCGGGCCATTTGTTCCGCAGCATTCGCCATCGGCTGTACGAGCCTCCCTGAAAGACGTTCGCCGCCAAAGATCGGCGGCGACGCATGGTTTGTGAAGGGGCGTTAAGCAAAACCCCCGGATTATTCCGCAGCAGCTTCCTGCGTTGCGCCTGTAACAGTGACCTTGCCGCCAGCCTTTTCGACCGCTTCGACGGCCGCTTTCGAGGCGCCGGTGACGGTGATTTTCAGCTTTTTCGGGGCATCGCCCTTGGCCAGCAGGCGCACGCCGTCGCGGACATTGCGCACCAGGCCGGCTGCAACGAGCGACTCTTCGGTCACGTTCGAGGCATCAAGCTTGCCGGCGTCGACCGCTTTCGCGATGCGGCCGAGGTTGACCCAGGCATGCGTCTTGGCGTTCGGCGTTTTGAAGCCGCGCTTCGGCAGGCGCATGTAGATCGGCATCTGGCCGCCTTCGAAGCCGTTCACGGCCACGCCCGAACGCGCCTTCTGGCCTTTCACGCCGCGGCCACCCGTCTTGCCCTTGCCCGAGCCGACGCCGCGACCCACGCGCATCAGCTTCTTGGCGCTGCCTGGATTATCGGCCAGTTCGTTCAGTTTCATATCAGTCACGCTCCGACGGCTGGACCGTCTTATTTCACAACTTCGACGAGGTGATGGACGCGCTTGATCATGCCCTGCACGGCGGGGGTGTCTTCAAGCTCCACCACTTGATTGGCGCGCTTCAGGCCCAGGCCCAACAGCGTCGCGCGCTGCCAGCTTTCGCGGCGGATCGGGCTTCCCACCCGGCGCACTTTGACAGTTTTCTTCGCAGCCATGGCTTAGCCCTCCGCCGGCACTTCGCCGAGGCTCGCGCCATCCTTACGGCGGGCGACGAGATCGGACACTTTCAGCCCGCGACGGTTGGCGACCTGGCGCGGCGAGCTTTGCTTCTTCAGCGCGTCAAACGTGGCGCGCACCATGTTGTAGGGGTTCGACGAGCCGATCGACTTGCCGACGACGTCCTGGACACCGAGCACTTCCATGACAGCGCGCATCGGGCCGCCGGCGATCACGCCGGTACCCGGAGGGGCTGCGCGGAGCACGACCTTGCCGGCGCCGTGACGGCCGCTGCCGTCATGATGCAGGGTGCGGCCTTCGCGCAGCGGGATGCGGACCATGTTGCGCTTGGCTTCTTCGGTCGCCTTGCGGATAGCTTCCGGAACCTCGCGGGCCTTGCCCTTGCCGAAGCCGGCACGGCCCTTCTGGTCGCCGACCACGACGAGCGCGGCAAAACCGAAGTTCTTGCCGCCCTTCACGGTTTTCGCGACGCGGTTGATTCCAACCAGCTTGTCTACGAGTTCGGAGACTTCCTCTTCACGTTCACGCGGTTGCTCGCGATCACGGCGGCGGCCCCTTCTCTCTCCTCTTTCCTCAGCCATCAGGCAGACTCCTTAGAATTTGAGACCGCCCTCACGGGCGGCATCTGCCAGAGCTTTCACCCGGCCGTGGAACATGTAACCGCCGCGATCAAACACGACGTCTTCGACGCCGGCTTTCTTCGCGCGTTCAGCGATTGCCTTGCCGACGAGGGCAGCGGCTTCGATATTGGCACCGGTTTTGGCCGAGCCGAGAACGTCTTTCTCGAGGGTCGAAGCCGAGGCGAGCGTGATGCCCTTCTCGTCGTCGATGATCTGTACCGAGATGTTCTTGTGGCTGCGGGCAACCGAAAGGCGCGGAAGGCCTTCGGCAACCCGGCGGAGCTTGGTGCGGACCCGCTGAGCGCGGCGCTGCTTCTTTTCGCGTGCTGTCTTCATGGCCTTACTTCTTCTTGCCTTCCTTGCGGCGGACGTATTCGCCCTGCAGGCGGATACCCTTGCCTTTGTAGGGCTCAGGCGGGCGGAACTTCTTGATCTCGGACGCGACCTGGCCGACGGCCTGCTTGTCCGCGCCCGAGATCACGATCTCGGTGGGCTTGGACGAGGCAAGCGTGATGCCTTTCGGCGCCTTGTAGATCACGTCGTGCGAGTAGCCGAGCGCCAGCTTCAGGTCAGTTCCCTGCATCTGGGCGCGGTAGCCGACGCCGACGAGTTCGAGCGTTTTCGAATAGCCCTTGGTGACGCCTTCCACCATGTTGGCGGCGCGGGCGCGGGCGGTGCCCCACTGGGTGCGGGCATCCGGCGACAGCGACTGGGCGAACGTCGGCGGACGCTTGCCTTTTGCTTTCGCCGCTTCGATGGCGTCATTGGCTGCCTTTGCGAGATCTGCACGCGGCATCACCGAGAGCGCGTTGCTCTCGACTTTCGGCGTGATGACCTCCGGCAGGACGAGCTCGAGCTCACCCTTCGGGCCTTTGACCTTGATCGTCTGTCCACTGACGGTGACAGTCGCACCAGCAGGAACCGGGATCGCAAGTTTTCCGATACGGGACATTGAACTTGCCTCCTAGAATACGCGGCAGAGTACTTCGCCGCCGACATTCTTGGCGCGCGCAGCGTTGTCCGACATCACACCCTGCGAAGTCGACAGGATGGAGATGCCGAGGCCGTTACGCACCAGCGGAATGTCCGACACGGACGAATAGACCCGGCGGCCAGGCTTCGAGATACGTTTGATCTCGGAGATGACCGGCTGGCCTTCATAATATTTGAGTTCGATCTCGAGGGACTTGTGACCGTCCTTCTCGATTTCGGCGTACCCGCGGATGTAGCCTTCCTGGACGAGCACATCGAGCACGCGGCCGCGCAGCTTCGATGACGGCGTCACGACTTTCGTCATGCCGCGCATCTGGGCGTTACGGATGCGGGTCAGCATATCGCCGAGGGGATCGGAAATGTTCATCTGCTTCCCTCCTCTCTTACCAGCTGGATTTCACGAGGCCGGGGACCTGGCCGCGCGAGCCGAGCTCACGAAGCGCAATCCGCGACATCTTCAGTTTACGATAGTACGCACGCGGACGACCGGTGACTTCGCAACGGTTGCGAACCCGGTTGGCTGCCGTGTTGCGCGGCATCTGGGCCAGCTTGATGCGGGCCTTGAAGCGCTCTTCCAGCGACAGGTTTTCGTCCATCGCGGCCGCTTTCAGGGCAGCACGCTTGGCGGCGTAACGCTCGGCCAGGGCCTTGCGCTTGTTGTTCTTCTCGATTGCGCTCTTTTTTGCCATCTAAGCAGTCTCCTGGCGCTAATTCCGGAACGGGAAGCCACACTCCGCGAGGAGTGCCTTGGCTTCTTCGTTCGTTTCGGCGGTGGTGCAGACGATGATGTCCATACCGCGCACTTCATCCACCTCGTCGTAATTGATCTCCGGGAACACGATGTGTTCCTTGATGCCCATGGCGTAGTTGCCACGGCCATCGAAGCTCTTGCCGTTGAGGCCCCGGAAGTCTTTCACGCGCGGCAGCGCGATTGTGGTGAGGCGGTCCAGGAACTCGTACATCCGGTCACGGCGGAGCGTGACCTTTGCACCGATCAGCATGCCTTCGCGCAGCTTGAAGCCAGCGATCGACTTGCGGGCCTTGGTGGCCACCGGCTTCTGACCGGCGATACGCTCCAGCTCCGCCAGGGCCGACTTGATCTTCTTGGAGTCGTTGACGGCTTCGCCCACGCCCATGTTGATCACGACCTTGTCGAGTTTCGGAACCTTCATCGGGTTCGAGTAGTTGAACTGCTCCTGCAGCTTCGCCCGGATCTCTTCCCGGTACTTCCGCTTGAGGCGGGGTTCATAAGCCTCAGACATCGATCGATTCCCCTGAACGTTTGGCCACGCGCGTCTTGCGGCCGTGCTGGTCAATCTTGAATCCGACGCGGACGGCCTTGCCATCGCGCGGGTCGGCATGGGCGACGTTCGACACGTGGATCGGCGCCTCAAAGGACTTCATGCCACCGGGGTCGAGCTGGGTCGGCTTCTGATGGCGCTTCACGAGATTGACGCCGCGCACAACGACGCGGTTCTCTTCCGTGAGCACTTTCAGGACTTCACCCTTGGTGCCCTTGTCCTTGCCGGTGATGACGACGACGGTGTCGCCCTTCTTGATCTTCGCGGCCATAGTTACAGGACCTCCGGCGCCATGTTGGCGATCTTGACCTGGTTCTTCGCGCGCAGTTCGCGCGGAACCGGCCCGAACACGCGGGTGCCGATCGGCTCGCCATTGTTGTTGATCAGGACGGCAGCGTTCGAGTCGAAGCGGATCGTCGAGCCATCGGCCCGGTTGATGTCCTTCGACACGCGGACCACGACCGCCTTGCGGACGTCGCCCTTCTTCACGCGGCCCGTCGGGATCGCTTCCTTGATCGAGACCACGATCACATCGCCCACCGAGGCATAACGGCGGCCAGCGCCACCGAGCACCTTGATGCACATCACGCGGCGTGCGCCCGAGTTATCGGCGACCCGCAGGTTGGTTTGCATCTGGATCATGCGTCACTTCCTTCACCGGTGACGAGTTCCCAGCGCTTCAGCTTCGACTTCGGCGCGCACTCGCGGATGGTTACGGTCTGGCCCTCGACGGCAACATTGTTCTCGTCATGGGCATGGTACTTGTTCGAACGGCGAACGATTTTCTTCAGCATCGGGTGCGTGAAGGTCCGTTCGACGCGGACAATGGCGGTCTTGTCCTGCTTCGCGGAGACAACAACGCCTTTCATAATACGCTTCGGCATGGGTCTCTCCTTACGCCTTACCCGCCTGGGCCTTCTCGCGCAGGATCGTCTTGATCCGGGCGATGTCGCGGCGGATTTCCGTCACGCGGCCAGTCTTTTCCAGTTGGCCGGTGGCCGCCTGGAAACGCAGGTTGAACTGTTCTTTCTTCAGCTTCACCAGCTCGTCATTGAGCTGGTCAGCGGATTTCGATCTGACGTCAGCAGCTTTCATGGCTTAGATCCCCTCGATGCGCTTGACGACTTTGGTCTTGATCGGAAGCTTGGCTGCGCCGAGCGCGAGCGCCAGGCGTGCGGTTTCTTCCGGGACACCGTCGATCTCGAACAGGATACGGCCAGGAGCAACGCGAGCGACCCAGCGCTCGACGGAACCCTTGCCTTTACCCATCCGGACTTCGATCGGCTTCGCGGTGACCGGAACATCCGGGAACACGCGGATCCACACTTTGCCCTGACGCTTCATCTCGCGGGTGATGGCACGGCGGGTCGCTTCGATCTGGCGCGCAGTGACGCGTTCCGGCTCGAGCGCCTTCAGGCCGAACTCACCGAAGGCCAGCGTGAAGCCGCCCTTCGCCTGCCCGCTGATGGAGCCTTTGAAGGCCTTGCGGAATTTGGTTCGCTTCGGTTGACGCATGACTGATTACGCTCCGGCAGCTTGCGCGCCCGAGGCCGGGCCGCGCTGGTTGGCGTTGGCGCGTGCGCGCGACTGGCCCGAGGTCTCAAGACGCTTGTCCTGGGCCATCGGGTCGTGCTCGAGGATCTCGCCTTTGTAGACCCACACCTTCACACCGATGATGCCATAGGTCGTCTCGGCGTCGGCGGTGCCGTAGTCGATGTCGGCGCGCAGCGTGTGCAGCGGGACCGAACCTTCAGCATACTTCTCGGTGCGGGCGATCTCGGCGCCGCCGAGACGGCCCGAAACGACGACCTTCACGCCTTCAGCGCCGAGGCGCATGGCGGACTGGATCGAACGCTTCATGGCGCGGCGGAACGAGGCGCGGCGCTCGAGCTGGCGGGCGATGTCGTCGGCGATGAGGGTCGCGTCGATTTCCGGCTTGCGGATCTCGACGAGGTTCACGCGGACTTCATCGGTCGTCATCGAGGCGAGCTCTTTGCGGAGCACTTCGATGTCGCCGCCCTTCTTGCCGATCACGAGACCAGGACGTGCCGTGTGGATCGTGATGAGGCATTTCTTGTGCGGACGCTCGATGATGATCTTCGAGATGCCGGCCTGCTTCAACTTCTCGCGGATCGCTTTGCGGATCGCGAGGTCTTCGTGCAGGAGACGGCCGAAGTCGGCGCTGTCGGCATACCAACGGCTGTCAGACGTACGGTTGATGCCCAGGCGAAAGCCGATCGGATTAACTTTCTGACCCATTATGCGGCCTCCGCAGTCTGGCTGACGTCCCGCAGGACGATGGTGAGTTGGGCGAACGGCTTCTGGATCGGCGCAGCGCGGCCACGGGCGCGGGCCCGGATGCGCTTCATCACCAGGTTCTTGCCGACATGGGCTTCAGCAACGACGAGGCTGTCGATGTCGAGGCCGTGATTGTTCTCGGCGTTCGCGATGGCGCTCTGCAGCAGCTTGCGAACGTCCTTGGCCGGACGTTTCGGCGAGAACTGCAGCTCTGCCAGGGCGCGCTCGACCTTCAGTCCACGGATCTGCTGAGCCAGGAGGTTCAGCTTCTGCGGGCTGGAGCGGTACATGCGCAGCACGGCGCGCGACTCGTTAGCCGCCTGCTTCGGAGGATTCTTGGCCTTTGCCATGACTACTTCCTCTTCGCTTTCTTGTCTGCGCCGTGGCCGTAATAGGTACGGGTCGGAGCGAACTCGCCAAACTTGTGACCGACCATCTCTTCCGAGACCGTGACGGGGATGAACTTGTTGCCATTGTGGACCTGGAAGTTCAGGCCAACGAATTGCGGCAGGATCGTCGAGCGGCGCGACCAGGTCTTGATCACGGCGCGCTTCTCCGAAGAACGGGCTTCCTCAGCCTTCTTCAGGAGGTAGCCATCGACGAACGGGCCTTTCCAGACAGAACGGGGCATGTCTCGTGGCTCCCTTAGCGTTTCGCGTTACGGCGGCGGATGATCAGGCGATCCGTCGCTTTGTTGTTACGGGTCTTCGGACCGCGGGTTTTCTTGCCCCACGGAGAAACCGGGTGACGGCCGCCGGACGACTTGCCCTCACCACCACCGTGCGGGTGGTCGACCGGGTTCATGACGACGCCGCGGACAGTCGGACGAACGCCGCGGTGACGCGTGCGGCCAGCCTTGGAGCTGACTTCGTTCATCTTGTCCGGGTTCGACACAGCGCCGATCGTGGCAAGGCAGGTATCCAGCACCATGCGCAGTTCGCCCGAAGCGAGCTTGATCTGGGCATAGCCGGCATCGCGGCCGACGAGCTGGGCATAGGTGCCGGGGGAGCGGACCATCTGCGCGCCCTTCTGGGGCTTCAGCTCGATATTGTGGATGATCGTACCGACCGGGATCGATTTCAGCGGCAGGGTGTTGCCCGGCTTGATGTCGGCGGTGGCCGAAGTGATCACGGTGTCGCCGACTTCAAGGCGCTGCGGCGCGATGATGTAGGACAGCTCGCCGTCCTGATACTTGATCAGGGCGATGAAGGCCGTGCGGTTCGGATCGTATTCCAGACGCTCGACGGTCGCCGGAACATCCCAGCGGCTGCGCTTGAAGTCGACCTTGCGGTACAGACGCTTCGCGCCGCCGCCCTGGTGGCGCACGGTGATGCGGCCCTGGTTGTTGCGGCCGCCCTTCTTGCTGAGGCCCTCGGTGAGCGCCTTGACCGGCGCGCCCTTGTGCAGACCCTTGCGGTCCACCAGCACGAGCTGGCGGCGGCCGGGAGAGGTCGGATTGAATGTCTTCAGTGCCATTTGCTTCGTCCTTCTCCCTTACAGGCCCGTCGAGATGTCGACCGACTGGCCTTCAGCGAGGGTGACGATGGCTTTCTTCACGTCGGAGCGACGGCCGAGGAAACCCCGGAAGCGTTTCGTCTTGCCCTTCTGGGTCAGGGTGTTGACCTTCGTCACCTTCACCTTGAACAGGGCCTCGACGGCCTCCTTGATCGCCTTCTTGTCGGCGCCGGGCGCGACTTCGAAGATGATCTTGTTCTGCTCGGCGACAAGCGTCGATTTCTCGGTGATCAGCGGGCGGCGGATCACGTCATAGTGGTGGGGTTTCACATCGGCCATTATTCAGCCTCCGCTTTGGCGCCGCCGAAGCGGGCTTTGATGCCCTCGGCGGCTTCCTTGGTGATGACGAGCGTGCGGCGGCGCAGGATGTCGTAGACATTCAGGCCTGCAACCGGGAGCACGTCGATGTTCGGGATGTTGCGCGCGGCGCGGGCGAAGTTTTCGTTCACTTCGGCGCCCGAGATGATCAGCGCGTTCTCGATGCCGAGGCCTTTGAAGGCGTTGACCAGTTCCTTGGTCTTGCCGTCTTTCAGCTCAGCCTTGTCGATCACGAGGATCGCATCGCCCTTCACTTTCGAGGAAAGCGCGTGGGCAAGAGCCATCTTGCGGATCTTTTTCGGCAGGTCGTGCGCATGGCTGCGAACGCGCGGGCCGTGGGCTGCACCACCACCGACGAAGATCGGGGCGTTGCGCGAGCCGTGGCGGGCGCCGCCCGAGCCTTTTTGCTTGATCGACTTTTTCGTCGTGCGGTTCACTTCCGAACGCGACTTGGCCTTGTGCGTGCCAGCCTGACGGCGGGCGAGCTGCCAGCGAACGGTGCGCTGCAGGATGTCGCCGCGGATTTCGTCAATGCCGAAAATCGCGTCGTCCAGCTCGATCTTGCCGGCAGCCTTGCCAGCGAGGGTTTTGACGGAGAGTTCCATTAGCCTTCACCCCCGGCGGTCAGCTTCTCTGGTGCCTTGAACGAACCGGCGGCCGGCGCGTCTTTCGGCAGGGCTTTCTTCACAGCGTCGCGGATTTCGACAAAGGCGCCATCGACGCCCGGAACCGAACCCTTCACGAGGATCAGGCCGCGCTCGACATCGGTGCGCACAACCGTGAGGTTCTGCGTCGTGATGCGGTCCACACCGAGGTGGCCGGCCATCTTCTTGTTCTTGAACACGCGGCCCGGATCCTGGCGCATACCGGTCGAACCGTGCGAACGGTGCGAGATCGACACGCCGTGCGTGGCGCGCAGACCGGAGAAGTTCCAGCGCTTCATGGCGCCGGCGAAGCCTTTGCCGGTCGAGATGGCCGACACGTCGACCTTCTGACCCGGCACGAAGTGGTCGGCCAGAACGGTCGAACCAACTTCCGGCAGGTTGCCGGTGACGCGGAATTCCTTGAGTTTCGCTTTCGGCGCAACGCCGGCCTTGGCGAACGCAGCGCGCTCCGCCTTGGGGGTGCGCTTTGCTTTTTTCTCGCCGGTGCCAAGAATGACGGCCTTGTAGCCATCGGTACGGGTGACTTCCCCGCCCTTCTTGGTTTTCACGGTACGCTCTTCTTCGGTGCGCACGCCGACGACCTGGCAGCCGTCGAGCGACAGCACGGTCACCGGAATGTGGCGTCCGTCATCACCGAATACACGGGTCATGCCGACCTTGCGTGCGAGCACGCCGGAACGGGCAGCTGGCTGTGCCATTAACGGCCTCCCTCGAGTTTGATCTCGATGCCGACGCCAGACGACAGGTCGAGCTTCATCAGAGCATCAACGGTCTGCGGGGTGGGGTCGACGATGTCGAGAATGCGGGTGTGCGTGCGGATTTCGAACTGGTCACGCGAAGCTTTGTCGATGTGCGGTGACCGGATGACCGTGAAGCGCTCAATGCGTGTCGGCAGCGGAACCGGACCGCGGACTTCAGCGCCGGTGCGCTTCGCCGTGTTCACGATCTCCTTCGCCGACATGTCGAGCGCGCGGTGATCAAAGGCTTTCAGCCTGATCCGGATATTTTGTTTTTCCATCTTGCTTCCGTCCGCGCAAAACACTTTTGCCCCGGGCGCGCAGCTCGTCAGCTTCGAGCGGCCCTGGGCTTGGGTGAGGTTAAATTGTCTGTTTCGAGGGAGCGTTCGCTCTTCAAAGCGCAGCCTTCCCGGCGAAGTGGGGCGTATACGCGCGGGAATCGGATGCGTCAACAGCCGTTAAGGGGGAATCTGCAGGCATTCTGGCACACCCCAGCCCCTGCCCTGCCGGCTGCGGAAATCCGGCCATTTTGACCCCGGCTTTCCCTTGGGACGCTGGGGCCTTCGGAGGGGTGGGGATTCGGGGCGCCAGGTCCCGGCTTGCGCCGGGATGACACGGGATGGAGCCAGAGAATCGCGGCGGTTACAGGCGAATCCAGCTTTTTGCATGTTGGCCCCAAAGCAAAAGGCCGCCTCCT